>NZ_CVLB01000003.1:300000-433837 GCF_001049755.1 Brachyspira suanatina
CATAAATAATTGGATGATAGTATATTATAGTTTAGCATTTTTGCAATAAATTGTTATATATAACTTGATTATAATTAAAAAAAAAATTTAAGAAATAAAAAATATAAGATTTTAGACTTAAATCATCATAATCGATATTTATTTTTATTTACAATATAAATTCCAAAATAAATTATTAGCAATCCTATAATAATGCTTAATATATAAGAAATACTATCAGAAAATGGAAGTTTTATTTTTTGTGGTTCATCAGGATCATACCATAAAGGTAATTCATCGCCTACTTTTCTAAATGGATAATGACTTCTTAAAGTAGCATATAATGTTCCATGATTATCAGCTTCATAGCTTATTACCATTGTTTTTTCATATCTAGTTTCTCCAGATTTATATATCCTTTTTCTTCTATCACACTCTTCAACTACTCCTACAGTATGAATATAATTTTTTGTATCAATAAAAGAAAACAATCCTGCTACACCATTCAAAGTTAAAACTATTCCTGCAAAATATATTGCTATTATTTTTATAATTGAAATTTTTTTTCTATTCATTATTAAAACTCCAATATTATTTTTTATTAAAATAACTTTGCATTCTATTTAATTTGATATTGTTTTTTCATTAATAAAATTGATAGAAAGTATATTATAATTTTGATTTTTTTCAAATACCTACGCACGGTAAATATAATATATACATAATTTACATTAATTTATTTTTTATTATTCAATATATTAAATTTATTTTTACGTGCGGTAAATGCATTTTTAATTTAAAAAAAAAACTTGGGTGGGCGTTTACAAATTCTATTTTTGTAATAAAGAAGTTAAAGTTTTAATGTCAAATTTAAATTATAAGGATAGAGGGTGGGCAAATGTAATCAAACTTTAAAACTTTTATTACATACCCCGCCCTTTAAAATTTATTGCTTTATTTTTCATTTTAGCATTAATTATATTTAAAGTATTATTATGAAATAAAACCCCCACCCAAGATTTAATTAGATTTAAAAATATTTTAACCGCACGATAAATGCATCTTTATATATTGTTTAAATTATGATTCAAATTTTTTTATGTTTAGAATTATCTTACCGTGCGTATAATGAAATTTTGTATTTTTTGTTAATACAAAATACAAAAATAAGCAAGCTTAAAATTAAGCTCGCTTATTTTTATAAAAAGATAGGAGAAATATTTTATAACTTAGCTGATATTTTCTTTTTTAAATATACCCTGAAGTATTAAGGCTAAAGCACCATCTCCTGTAACATTACATGCAGTACCGAAACTATCTTGTAATGCAAATATAGCAAGTATCAAAGCCGTACCATCATCATTAAATCCTAAAACAGAAATTATTATTCCCAAAGATGCGACTACAGTTCCTCCAGGTACACCAGGAGCACCAACCGCAAATATACCAAGTAATATAACGAATAAAATCATAGTACTAACAGCAGGAAGCTGACCGTATAATATTTTAGATATAGTCATAACAAAGAAAGTTTCAGTAAGTACAGATCCGCATAAATGTATAGTTGCTCCCATAGGTATTGCGAAGTTTACAATATCTTTATCTAATGCATCAGATTTGCTTGCACATTTTAAAGCTACAGGCAAAGTTGCAGCAGATGACATAGTACCAACAGCGGTTAAATAAGCCGGACCATAATGCTTGAATACTCTTGCCGGATTTTTCTTTGATACAATACCAGCTATAGAATATAAAACTGTAAGCCATATAAAATGTCCTACTATTGCTATGACTATAATTATTAAAAATACAGGTATACTTTTAATTATAGTACCTTCATATGATAAAGTAGCAAAAGTAGTTCCTATATAAAATGGTAATACTGGTACTACTACATTATTTACTAAAAATAATATTATATTATTAAGTTCATCTAGTAGATTTTCAAAGTATTTTGATTTAGTTTTTATAACAGCTACTCCTCCGCATATAGCCAAGAATAATGCAGTTATTACAGGAAATATTGGGTTGATATCCAATTTGAATATTATTTCAGGAAGTTCTTTACCGCCTGCAACATTTGAAGCTATATTTAAATTAGGAATTATTATATATCCGGCAATAGTGGCAAATAAAGCAGCGCCTACTGAAGAAAAATATGCAAGTGCTAGAATAACTCCAAGCATCTTATTTGCTTTGCTTCCCATTCTAGTAATAGCAGGAGCAATAAAGCCCAATACAATTAATGGAACCATAAATGATATTACTTGATTAAGTACATATTTAATAGATTGTATGACATTAATTACAGCCTCATTACATATCATGCCTATTACAATACCTAAAGCTATGCCTATTGCTAGTTTTATTAATAGGTAGTCTTTTTTAGCTTTTGGTTCTAGATCTTCCATAAAAATATCCTCAAAATTTTTATTATTATAAGATAGTATATTCAATTTATATGCATTTGCAAATAAAATTAAGTTTTTAATAAATTTTTTTATTTTAATTAATATATTATATTTTAAAATTATATTAAAAAAGCTTGATAAAAATTTGTTTTTCATATATAATGTTATTCTGTTTTTATACGGGGGAATGAGGGTGAAAGTCCTTCGCTGGCACGCAACCGTAAAGTTTAATTTATCAATACTAAATTAACGAAGTCGGATTACCCGCTAATAAATAATCAGTCGAGTGCACTAGATTATGTTCTAAACTTGCGCTCCTATTATTAATTACTTTAAAAATGATTATAACAATATAAATTTGATTGATCTCTTATACATAAATAAACCAAATATCTAAAACTAGGCAGGAGTTAATTTTTTAATTCCTGCCGTATTTTTAAAAAATATAGTTTATACCTTGAATGATATTTTTTTCTTTCATTCTTTTTGTTATTAGATTTATTATTTCGCCTTTAGATTTTTTCCATTTTGGAGCGATTAAACTATCCCCTAAACTATCACCCATTAAACGAGCTATTATAATATCTGACCTTGTAAAAGAAATTGCATCGCTCATTAAATCTATATAAAAATCTTCGTCTAAAGTTGGAAAATTATAATCTCTATACATATTTTCAAAATAAGAATCTTTTACTATATCAAGCTGATGAAATTTTATAGCATCAATTTTTAAAGCAGATACATCTTTAACAGTTTTTATCATATCATATTTGCTTTCCAATTCTATTGTTTTTTTGTCATCATCATTAAATTTTTTAGGCAGTCCGAATATTATATGAGTGCATATTATTATATTACTGTAATCACTTTTTATATGATTTACCGTTTCAGCAAATGATTTGTAATCATGGCCTCTATTAATAAATTTTGAAGTTTCATCATTAGAAGATTGAAGTCCCATTTCAAGCCAAATTTCCTTACCAGATAAGTAAGATAAATCACTAAGTTCTTTCAGTACATCATCTTCAAGCATATCGCTTCTTGCTCCGAACATTAAGCCTACACATTCATCAAAATGAACTAACTTATTAGCATATTTCAAAGATTCTTTGGAGGCTAATGGAGATAATGGTGTGCCTAGCTGAAAATATCCGTAGAATTTTTGATATCTTCCTTTATAGTTTTTTAATCCGTTAATCCATTGATTATTAATATCTTCTTCTGCTACATAAGGCGGCTTATAGCTATTTAAATTACAGAATCTGCACCCTCCATCATTAGCTTTATGAGCACATCCGAAATCTGTATCTATAGAAATTTTTCCTACTTTCACTCCGAATTTATTTTTTACATAATCAGAAAATGAATAGTAATTTTTATTATTTTGTTTATTATCTTTGTTTTGCATACTTCTTTTAGTATAGCATAAATTTTCAAAACTGAAAGTATTATAATTTATATTGATTTTTAGTTTTTATATGTTAGAATCCTGATATAAATTTAGGCAGTAAATACATTTTTATGAAGAAAGAATATTTTTAGTTTTTTGATAAATTTATTTCAAAAGATAATGTGTTTATTAAAGCAATAACAAAAGTAAAATTATTAAAAAATAGTGTGTGGGTAATAATGAATAGAAAAAAAATTTCAATTATAGAAAAAATATTAATATATTCTGTAGGAATAGTTTTAACTTTTGATGGGGTAGTAGGATTCTTTTCTTTTATTAATACAAGAAATTATATTCATACTGTAGGAGTGGTTGAAGAGTTAGATAGAAAAAAAATAGTATATAACCCTAGAAAAATTGGATATAAAAAGGTAATGGTAATAAGATATGAAACTGATAATCATGGAACATTATATGCTACTTTAAGAAGTCATTATCCATTTAGAAAAGTAGGAGATGAATTGCCTTTATGGTATGATCCTGATGAACCAAAAAATATAAAACTTCCTTTTTCTGATAGTATTTCTTATATATTAAGCATTGTTATAGGAGTGCTAATAATTTATTTTGGACTTTTTATTGTAAATAAAAATAGATAGCTATATTGCTGTTATTATATAAAGTTTATATTTTTAGCTTTATGATTAAGTATATGATATTTTTATTTCTTAAATTTTTTAAATTATAATTAATATATAACAGTTTATTTATATTTGAGAATTTAATATACATATTTTCTGAATTTCTTAATCCTGATATATGTTTAGTATGCAAAATATTATTAAGATACTGTTTACCGATATAACAGGTTAGTTTTATATTAGACTTGCTGCAAATTTAGATAAGAATCTAACTTCAAATTATTTTATTTTCAAATGTTATGGCGGCATTTTATATTGACAAAATTGATACTAAATAATAAAATAAAAAGCAGATCCCAACAGCAAAATAATATAAATCCATAAAGACTGGGTTAAATGGAATCTAGTTTTTTATTTTGAAATAATATTTTTTAGACACGAACAGCAATTTAATGAAGTTGGTCATAAGAAGGTTCAAATCCTTTAGCCATTTTTAATGGTGTATATCGTGTCTAGTTTTTTAATTCTATGCTTATATATTTAATAGGCATAGAATATTTTTTATTATAGGAGAATTAATTTTATGTCTTTTTTAGATTTGCTTAAAAATTCTTTTAATAAAACTTATACACAGAATTTTGCTGATACTAATATTTCATCATTAAGCAGTGTAATAGATTTATTTGCCACTATGGGAGCAAGCAGATTAAAAGAAGATGATGAATTATTAAAATATTTTATAGATGCTTGGAGAGAAAGTCCTGAACTTACAGCTAAATCTATAATGTATTTAAGAGATATAAGAAACGGCATCGGTGAGAGAGAAGTTTTCAGAAAATATATTAATATTATGATTAAACAAAATCATACTCTCACTGCAATAGAAATTTTAAAAACTATACCAGAGCTTGGAAGATGGGACGATATTATTTATATATGGTATGATAATAGAGAAAATAAAAATATTTCTGACTTTACAAAAAATATAATATTAGAGCAATTAGAAAAAGATAAAACTACTGATAATGTTTCGCTTCTTGCTAAATGGCTTCCTAGTGAAAATACTTCATCAAAAAATACAAGAAGCATTGCAAGAGAATTAATAAAACTTTTAAATATAAACACTAAAGAATATAGAAAAACTTTATCTACTTTAAGAAAGAAAATAAAAATAATAGAAAATAATTTAAGAGAAAAAGATTATACATTTAATTATTCTTCAGTTCCTTCGCTTGCTATGAGAAAATACTCAAAAGCATTTATTAGAAATGATGAAGAAAGATATAATAATTTTTTTGAAGATGTAAAGTCAGGAAAAGTAAAATTAAATACAAGCGTCTTAACTCCTTTTGATGTTATAAGAGAGATTTTAGACTGTGCCGAAGAAGATATAGATTCAAGAAAAGAAGAATTTGATTTAACTTGGAAAAATCTTCCAAATATTTTTGGAGATAATAATTTAAATGCAATAGTTGCATGCGATGTATCTGGAAGTATGGGAATGGTTTTGAATGGTGAGCCTTTAATATGTTCTGTGGCTTTGGGAATATATATAGCGCAATTAAATAAATCTGCATTTCATAATCATTTTATAGATTTCTGCGGCAATTCTAAAATGCATGACATATCAAATATAGATAATATTGTTGATATAGTTAATTATGTTTTAAGATCATCTGTTGATTACAGTACAAATATAGATTCGGTATTTAAAGTGTTGCTTGATACTGCTGTAAAAAATCATGTACCTAATGAAGAACTTCCTAAATATATAATAATAATTTCTGATATGGAATTTAATCAATGCGAATTGAAAAATAAAACTAATTTTGAATATTGGAGAGCAATATTTACTGAAAATAATTATAAGCTTCCTAGAATAATTTTCTGGAATGTAAACTCATTAAGCAGAATAATGCCTGCTTTAAAAAATGATGATGTATTATTTGTTTCTGGAAGAAGTCAGAATGTTATAAAAAATATAATCAATATAGACAAATACGATTTAACAAATCAAGATGAAATATCAATGCTTTTAATACTTGATACTTTGAAAGATTATAGTATTGATATAAAGGATTAATTTTTATATGGAGTTATGGAATCCTTTATTTTAAAGTACTCTATAACTCCATATATTACTAATTATTTAATTCATCAGACAAACCTATTCTATCATATTGTTCTTTTGGTGAATCATTTTCCTTCATTTTTTTTATTAATAATTTTTTGTATTTATTTTCTAATGTTTCATCTTTAATAGGATTAAGCTGATTTGGATCATTTTCTATATCAAATAATAAATCACCATATTTTGCTACATCATATTTTTCTTTGGATTTTATTTTTAAGACTTTGCATCCTTTGGTAAAAGAAAATCCTTCAAATAATTCTGCTGTTTTTAATTCATCAACTGTAAATCTTTTATTCATATGCATTGGCATTAAAGTATAATTATATATATCATCTTTTTTATTTTTTAAAGCTGACTTCATATATATATATTTTCCATCGCATATGTTTACATGTCCGCTGAATACTCCAAATATTATCTCATCTCTTAGTTTTTCATTATTTCTTATGAGATTCAATATATTTTTACCCTGCATATCTTTAGGAACAGGCAATCCAAAAAAATTTAATATTGTAACAGGCCAATCTATTATTTGAACTAATTCATCTAATGTTTTTTCTTTTAATTTGCTAATAGGATCATATATAAAAAATGGAGTATTAGCTATTTCATTATAATATGGCATAGTGTTTTTTCCCCATTTATCATGTTCTCCCAATAAGAATCCATGATCAGTACCCAATATTAATAATGTATCTTTCCACATATCATATTGATCCATCATATCTAGAATTAAACCTAAATTATAATCACACATTGAAATCAATGCTTTATAATGTTCTATACAATGTTCAATTTCTTCTTTAGTTTGTGAAGCATCGCCTCTAGGCCAATCAAAATGTTTTCCATTATAGTTTTTATTTATAAACATTTCTACATATGAATCAGGTATATAAAAAGGTTCATGCGGGTCAAAGGTTTCTATTTGCAACAACCAATTATCAGAATTATGATTTTTTTCTATGAAGTCTCTTCCCAATTTAAATGTTTTATTTTGAGGAAAATCTTCAAAATTTTTAATGTATTTTCTATTTACCCAATCATATCTCCAAAGAGCAGATTCTTTATCAGCATCATTGCTTTTAGGAACCATAACAGTTTCAGGTATGTCTGGTCTTTTTACCTCTCCCTTCCAATGATCTCCTTCTTGTCCTCTTACCATTTCAAAACTGCTGTATCTTGTATGGAAAGTAGCTCCTCCATCTTCAAAATAATGCAAATGGTCGCTTATTAAATGAGTGTATATACCATTATTTTTTAAAATTTCAGGCATAGAATCATCAAATGGTTCTATAGGTCCCCATTCTCTATGCAAGAAGTTATGTCTTCCTGTATGAAGTTCTCTTCTAGCTGGAATACATGGCATTGATCCTATATATGAATTTGAAAATTTTATTGCTTTTTTAGCTAGTCTGTTGAAGTTTGGCGTATCAATTTTTGAATCTTTATTATACGTCTGCAAAAATTTTTTATTCAAACTGTCAAAAAAAATTATTATAGCTTTCATATAAAACCTTTATTTATATTTTATTTAAATCAGCTTTTAGCATCAGGATATTTTTCAAGAACTATTTTCTCTATATCTTTTGCTATAGTTTTACCATCCATTATATTAACTATTTCTAGCACATCTTTATCAGAGTATGATTTTAAATCTACTCCTTCAGCTAATTTTTTTGATATGCATATAATATCAGACCAGTCTTTAAATTGACTCATTTCACCTACAGAAGTATGTTTTAATTCTGAGGATATAGAACATGCATTTAGAGCTTTTTTTACAACAGTTTCTGATATAGCACTGCTTCCAACTCCATAACCGCATACAAATAAAATATTTATTTTGTTTTTCATATTTACTCCTTTTTGTTATTTAAATAAATTTTTTAATTTATAAAACTTCCTATTAATTTAATTCCTTCAGTAATTAAAGGCCATACAGTAGCAAAATCAAACATACCGCTCCAACCAACTCCGCTAGGATATGCCATAAGTTTGATAGCCCACACTGTACCAAAAGTTTGTATCATACCTAAAAGAATAGAACAAACTATAATTGATTTTATTCCGCCGTATTTATTTGCAACAACTCCGATAGGACCGCCTGAGAAAAATAAAGGTACAAATCCTGGAAGAACCATTATAGGACTTTTTATAACTAATAGTATTATCATAGATATTATAGTTCCTATAGTAGTGAATATAAATCCTAAAGTAGCGGCATTTGGAGAAAAAGGTAATATTGCCGCAACGTCTATAGCAGGTATTGCATTAGGAACTATTTTTTCTTGTATACCTCTGAATGCTGAAGTTAATTCTCCAACCATCATTCTAACACCTGTTAAAAGTATAACCATATTCATAGAGAAATTAATTCCTATCATTATTATATATATAAACCAATTAGTGCCTTTAGAAATTTTTTCTATACCATCTATTCCAAGAGGTATCATAAATGCCCCTACAAATATTATCATTATAACTGCTACAGAAACAACATTATTATTAAATACGCTTAGCCATCCAGGAAGTGTTAATTTTTCAGCATCTTCTTTTTCAGGATCTCCAAATAAATGAGCAAATTTTGAGAAGAACCATATACCAATCTGCTGGTTATGACCAATAGTAAATCCTGATCCTCCAGTTACTTTTTCAACAGCATCAAATGCTATAGTTGTAGAATAAGCCCAATATATACCAACTAGTATTCCTGATACAATAGTAGAAAATATACTTCCTTTTCCTAAGTATACTAAAACTAACCATAATATAGCTTGAGAATGAGCTATGCCAGCATTTCCAGTTAAAAATACACCTTTTGCTTTAGTATATTTACCGAAATATACTAATACGATATTTACAATAAATGCTATTAAAAAAACGTATCCAACTAAACCAAAATTAGATCCTAAAGCTTCTTGAGTAGCTGATTTCATGGCATAAGAATCCATTATATAACCGGATACTCCAAAATTATTATTTATAGCTTCGGTAATAGGTTTGAATAATCCTGTAAATTGGTTTCCTCCAAATATAACTAGGCTAATTCCTACCATAGATGTGATAGTGCCTGTTATTACTTTTACAGGTTTTTCTTTTAATGCTATATATCCAACACATATTAAAGCACCTATCATTATTACAGGAGATGTTAGTAATCCATTAAGAATGTTTTTTAATATTTCCATTTGAAAATGCTCCTTAATTAAATGTATTTTCAGTATAGTAAGTATTATAAATGTTGTCAATCAAAAATGATATTTTTCACATAATTATACTTTTTTAGAATAAAAAATGAAATTAATTGCAGTTTTGTTATTTTTTGAATATACTATATATATGATTAATTTTTGGAGGCATATATGAAAGATGAAAAATTAATTAGATTAATAGAAGTTGGGGAATTATATTATATTAAGAGGTATTCTCAAGTTCAAATATCTGAAATGTTTGGTTATTCTAGGTCTAAAGTATCTAGGATGTTAAAAAAATGTTTGGACTGCGGTATAGTGGAAATTAATATAAATTATCCGCTAGATAGAGTAAGTTTTTTAGAAGAGAGAATTAAAACACATTTTTCACTTAAAGATGTATTAGTATTAAAAGATTATTATAGTCAGGAATATTTATTGCAAAAAAGATATTCAAAAATGGCATCAAATTATTTAATTAAATTAATAAAAAATGGAATGAAAATAGGAATGGGATCAGGAAAAACATTGTATAGAATAATAGATAAAATGAGATATGTAAAGAAGAAATCTGTTAATATAGTACAATTAAAAGGCATGGCTCATCAAGAAAAAAATTATAAATATGATTCTCCAATCTTAATTAGGTATTTATCAAAAAAGTTAAATGCTAATTATAATTTATTATACTCCCCATTATATATAAGAAATGAGATGGCAAGGAAGTATATTTGTGAAGATAAATTAATAGAAAAAACTTTGAAAGAAGCAAAAAATGTGGATATAGTTTTAACCGGTATATCAGCTATAAAATATAATAATCCTAATCTTTCATCATGGTCTGGGTATTTAGAGAAAAATGAAATAGAGTTAATGAAATCAAATAATTTATCAGCATGTATGCTTGCTCATTTTATAAAAGAAGATGGTACATTAATGAATCCTGATTTGGAAGAGTCAATAATTGGAATTAGTATAGAAGATTTAAAAAATATTGACAATGTTGTTTTATGTGCTATATCAAAAAATAAGGCAAAATCAGTATTAAGTGCTTTAAAGACTAATGCTATAAATACATTAATAACAAATGAAGAGTTAGCAAAAGAATTAATATCATATTTATAATAGTATCATTAATAAAAACTTATAATCACTTATATTTTTTATTATTAATATAAAGATTAATTTTTTAATATAAGTTAAAAAGGTTTTTATTTATGCAAAATATAGAAAATAAACAGTCACAAATAGAAAAAATTATTGAAGAATATGATAATAAATTGAAAGATAAAAACAGAGAGATAGAAAAATTAAATGATGAATTAAACAGAGTATCTACTAATAATTATAATTCAGGCATTCCAAATGTGATATCAAATAGGGGAGATGAAAGCGATGATTTTTCATTTCCTCATAAATGGGCATTAACTTGTAAGAGAATGGAGAACTCTATTTATCTTGAGCCTATACTTCAGTTTTACAGAGGAGTTTTTAATTCTTTTAATTATTTTGTAGAGAAGCCAAAAGAATGCGAAGATAATGAAAAAGTAAATAATGCATATAACTTTTTTATAAGCCAATTTGAAAGAGCAGGCGGACTTAAAAACTTAATAGTTAATGTTTCTTATAATGCATTAGTTTACGGCTTTTGTTTTTTTACTCCTAAATTAGAAGTTCTGCCTGCTAGGGCTTATGGATTTAAAGGAAGACTTGACGGTTTAAAAGGATTTAAATATTATGATCCTTCTTCAATATACAGATTCAATTTTGATGAACAAGACAGCGATGAAATAAAAAGTATAAGCATTATAAAAAGACATAAAGAAATTTTTAATGGTTCTTATGATGAAGCTAGTATTATAGATATAGATTTTGATTTAGCTTTAGCAGGATATGCAAGTTACGGAAGCATTGAAGGCGATGTTATAGGTAAGCCATTTTTATACAGTGCATATTCACTTTGGCAGATTTTAGAATCTATGGATAATAGTTTCAACCGCAATTTAAAAAATATAGGAGAGCATAGTTTTAATTTTATAGCAAACACTGAACTTAATGATTCGAAGCGTAAGGAGGCAGAACGTGAGATAAGAAATTTTATAAATAACGGCGGCGGAATTTTTATTTCTAAGTACGGAAAGATTGAAAAAATAGAAAGTATTGATGCTAATGAATGGTATAATTTTAGAGACAGCATGCTTTCAGCCTTATTTAAAAATAAAGGTGTAGATATTAAAGCACTTGGTCTAAACAAAGGAGCTACTAAATCATTAGCTGAACTTACTCAGGACAATGCACTTCTTATGGCAAGTGATATAGTGTCTGGTATAATCAATTATATAAATAATAGTTTTATTAAAAGATATTTTGATTTGAATTTTAAAAGTTTAAGACTGTCAGGACAATGCGATTATTTTAGGATTTCTCATTCTGTAATAGCAGAAAAATAATTTATAATCATTATGTAATTATATACTAAATATTATTAATATTTCATTTTTATATGTATATACACTTGTTAATTATAAAATTTGAATATACTATATTTATATATGAATTACTTTCTAAATTTTAAAATTTAATAATATTTCTAAAATACATTTTAAGGAGGCATTTATGGCAGTTAAACTTTTCAGTAAAGAAGAATTGCAAAAATGCACTACAGAAAAAGAAGTAGATGCATATTTTGATTCTTTGGGTATCGATGAAGAAAATTATGAACAAAAAATAAATGCTTTGACTGAGGCTTTAGAATCCCAACAGATTAAATGTTTTTCAGAAACTTCTTTAAAAAATAGATATAAAGATATATTAAGTATATTTTTAGATGAAGAAGTTAGAATGTATAGGGGATTTTAATTTGACATGGATAAATTAAATTTACAAGAAATAGCTGACAGATGCGGATATAATAAAGTTTATAATGAGGCAAAAAAACAATCGATTTTATTAAATAGTTTGCAGAATAATTTAATAGATAGTCTTATAAATAGATATATAACAAAATCTTTACTTTCACATTGGAAAAGTGCAGTAGAAAGTATAGTGTTAGAAACAAGACAATATAAATTTAAAAATTTCTGCAGAGAAACTTCATATACAAATCCAAAAGTAATAAAAATAATGAATGTGGCACTTTATAAAATATTCATAAAAGAGAAAAAGCTTTTTGAATATGGATATACTTTAAAAGATAAATATAATTGGGTTGATGTAATTGTTATAAATGAGGAAATGAGTATTAAAGAAAAAAGATGTGTGGTTGCTCATGAACTGGCACATATAATCATAGATAGGATATTAAAAGAGAATATAGATATAATTCCTAATATGGATTTTGATAATCTTAATGAGGAAGAATTAGCAAATATATTAATGTGCTATATACTTTTAGATAAATCATTTTTTTATAAAAATGCACAATTTGAAGATTATGTAATTACAGATGTTTTAGATTTGAAAGAATTAAGAAACAGCATATTAAAAAAATATAGAAAATAAATTGTATTAAATAAAATTAAAATAAAAGGCTTGGTATTAATTTACTGAGCCTTTTTTATTTTGCAAGAACTTATAATCACTTATATTTTTTGTTATAGGTATAAGAGATATGATAAATAATCTCTTCTTGATTAGAACATTAAATTAAATAATGTTAGGTACTAAACCGCACATATTTTTGGATTTGTATAATGATAAGTATTACCGTGCGGGATGCCAGTACGGCGAGTACTTTTTTGCTATAGATATAGAGATAATAAATAATCTCTTCTTGATTAGAACATTAAATAAAATAATGATTTGTATTAAACCGCACATATTTTTGGATTTGTATAATAATAAGTATTACCGTGCGGGATGCCAGTACGGTGAGTACTTTTTTGCTATAGATATAGAGATAATAAATAATCTCTTCTTGATTAGAACATTAAATAAAATAATGATTTGTATTAAACCGCACATATTTTTGGATTTGTATAATAATAAGTATTACCGTGCGGGATGCCAGTACGGTGAGTACTTTTTTGCTATAGATATAGAGATAATAAATAATCTCTTCTTGATTAGAACATTAAATAAAATAATGATTTGTATTAAACCGCACATATTTTTGGATTTGTATAATAATAAGTATTACCGTGCGGGATGTCAGTACGGCGAGTACTTTTTTGCTATAGGTATAGAGATAATTAAAAATCATTTCAATATAATTAATATTTTAAGGAGATAAAATGATTAAAAAGAAATATAAAATTTTAGGTGATAGTTTCAAGCAGTATATACCGCTTTCAAAAAATACTTTTGCTGAAACTAAAACTAATAAAATTACAGAGAAAAATATTGATGAGCTAATCAAATCATTTGAAAAAAGCAGAATAGAAATATTTGTCTATAAGGGACATAAAGAAGATGAGGAAAGAGAGGCTATTGGAAAAGTTGTAAGTTTAGAAAAAGATAATGAGGATGTGGGACTTTATGCTGTTATAGAATGGTTTGATGATAGTATAACAGAGAAAAAATCTTTTTATCCTTCTATTGAGATGGTTGGAAAAAAATCTTATGAAGATGAAAATTTTATTTACTGGGAAAATTGCGAAATCAAAGCTGTTGCTGCTGTAGAATATCCTGCAAGCCGTAATGTTGATTTGCTTTGTGCCAGTGCAATTATCAGTAATGAAGAAAACATTAATGGAGAGTATATGCAAAAATTAAAAAATGTATTAGAAAAATTAATTAGCGAAGAAAAAGAAATAGAAAAGCAAGCAAGAGATGAGTTTGTTTATTTGTTTAGAAATGATGAAGAGATTCAAAATATTATTATTGATATGATAGTGAAGAAATTAAAAGAGGATAATTCAAAAGAGAATGATAAATCAAGCAATGCATATAAACAAAATTTAAATAATTTAGATAACGGAAATAAAGAATTAAATCTATCAGCTATAACTTACGGAGATTGGTGTAATGAATATGCAGAGAGTCAGAATGCTGTAAGATGTTCTTCAAAATCAGAAAGCTCTACATTTATAAAGGCAAGAAAACTTTTCAAAGCAGGATTAAGCAAAGAAGAAATAATGTCAATAGTAAGAAATGATTTAGTACCTATCGGAGTAGGAGGCGGAGAGAAAATTAATTTATCAGCATTAAGCGAAGAAAACAAATACAGCGAGATAGCAAAACTTTTTAAATGATAATTATAAATATTAAAGTGTGACATACATTATACATTGCTTTACACATTTGATGTAATAAAAAGTAATCAGAGAGTTATTATTAAAAAAGGTTGGCGAATATTGTATATAGCAAGTGTTCACATTAATAAATAATGGTGAGCCGAAGCCCTTGACTTAATTTATTAAGTCAAGCCTCAAGGCGAAGGCGAACCTAGCAATAATAGGAGTCTATAGTGGCACAAGGTTCTATAATAAAAGCTGGTATTCATAGCGATGAAGCTAATTTACCAAAAAGAGGATTTCCTATATCAATAAAAGATAATAATGGGAAAGGCGTTTTTTCACTTTATAGTGAAGGTTCAGTATTTGTAGGAGTTGCTTTGGAAGATGCATTCTCTTGTAAAGAATTCGGATTAAAGCCAAATACAATATCAGTATGCTATGAAGGAATAGTGAATGCAGTTGTAGCTGAAAGTGTTATAGCTGGTGATATTGTAACGGCATCAGATAAAGGATTCAAAAAATCATTAGACGGACATGGAGTAGGAATAGTTATAAGAGGCGGAAGCAATTATGCAGAGATACTTTTAAAAAGTTTATAATATTAATTTCTTATAACTTATTAAATATAGTTTTTTATTTTTTATATATCTAAACAACTATATTTTATTAATTTTTTATTGTTCTTTTTCCCACCGCACGCCATAGGCGGACAGCATCAAAGAACCAGACGAAGTCCGCCTGCGGCGAAAGTGCAAATATAAAATTAGAATTTATTATATTGAGTATTTTATATTCATAGCTAATTATTATTTTTTAATATAAAAATAAGTCTTTTTGTTTCTTGCTGTATGTGGGATGTGCCTGCGGCGTGTATAACCAAAGGTACTTAAAATTTAATTTATAAAGGATTCAAATATGAGTATGCCTAATTTACAAAATATACAAAATAAACTTTTTCCAATAATCAATAGAGAAATGCCTAGATATATGGGACAAACTAATTTCGTAAGTAAATATATACCAGAAATTTTTGTCGGTGTTTCTCAAGGAGCTATTGGAGGCGATTTAGATAATACCGCTTTCAATTTAAAAAATATGTATGGCGGTACTTCATTGGGAGATTTAAATATTTTCAATGAGTATCCTAAACATGAGGCCAGAGTTTTTAAAATGGAGCCTGAAGAATATTATATTGGAATAGATATTAACAGAATAGAGGAAATCAATGAGCTTTATGCAAGAGATGAGAAAAAAGCAGGAGAAGAAATTTTAAATTATATTGCACAAAAACTTGTTTCAAGACTTGGACTTTTAAGAGAAAGAAATTTAGCGGCAAAAGTTACAGATGCAGAACTTTACGGAAGCACAAACACTGTTGATTTAACTGCTAAGCCAATAAGTACTTGGACAGAGGCTGATATTGATAATTTCTTTTCTTCATTTATAGATTTAGCAAAATATTTGAATTATGCTGTAGGCGGAAATTTATTTAATGATAAAATGGAGCTTCAGGATAATGGACAGAAACTTTATATAGTTATTCCAATAGATGTATATATAAAACTTCAAGGCTTATTCAGATTATTTTCTAATTATATATCAATGATAGGAAATGATGCTAATGGAAAATATAAAGCATTCAGACCAGATATTTTTAATGCAGTAACAAGCGGAATTACTGTTGTAGGAACTGCATTCAGAGTTGCTGATGATCATGAAGTTGATCAAAAGTATCAATTAGAAAATCTTACAGATATATGGACAGGCTCATCAATTTATATGTTTACAACTTCATCTAATATATTAGATATGGCTTCAATAAAAGAGGTAGTATATTTAAATCATGATATAAGAGAGGTTGATATATTAGGCAATAATTTGTGGAGAACAAGAACAAAGAGATGCACAGTAGCTTCCAACCCTTACGGCTTCTGCAAAATAGATTTGAGCTTGTCTTAACAATTATATTTTGTCAAAATAAGTTTTTAAATTTTAATGTTTGCGGGGACTAGCCCCCGCACCCCCAGTTCTTTTATTGGTATAAAAGAACCAAAAGAAGTGCATTTTATATAAATTATCATTTGAAAATAATTTAAATATATATTTTAAGCTTCAATTATAAATTATGGACTTGCTATTTATATGGATTATAGTATTGCGTTTTTTGGTACTTTTTTGAGCGACAAAAAAGTACATTAATAAATATAATTAAGAGGCTATATGTCAAAGAAATCTTTATTATTCTTTTTAGAAAACAGTATTACAAATAAAGAAATAAAAGCTAATGATTATGTTGTATCAAGAGTGGGTTATTTCTTTAGAGATGTGCATGAGAGAAGATGCAAACTTATAGTGGAAAGCGATTTAAATATATCTTTAAGCGATTCATTTTTGATTATAAGCAAAGAGGAAGCAGAGGAGCTTATAAGAGAAAAGATGAAGCCTAATGATGTAATAAATTATCTTAAAGAAGAAAACAAAAAATTAAAAGAGAAAATAAAAGAGCTTGAGGCTTGATTTATTTTTTATGTGCTGTCTTAAATTATATTTCATTATATTTGAGACAGTACATTAAAACTAAAAAGGAATTAATATGCAGGAATATATTTATGAGCCTGATATAGATTATTTTAAAAGCATATTTAAAATGTTCAACTATGATGATATTGATACAGAATTTTTAAAAGAGCAGCTTAAAAATTATACTATTCAATTTAGAAGAATGATTTTAAATATGAATTATACAGAACCTACGGAAGAAAACGGACTTCCTTTTATATCTATAAAAAATTATATATGCTATGAAGCAGCGAGACTTTTAACAGTTAATTTTGTTTCAAACAGCGACTTAATAAATTTTATACGTACAGAAAGTTTGCGTTTAAAAGAGCTTGCTATAAAAGATTTATCAAGTATTGTAGTTGGAGAAAATAGTTATAACAGTGTTCGTTTGGACGGCGATATAAAGAAGCCTTAGTAAATGATTTTAAATTTTATAATTACATATAAAACATAATTAGTATGGTTATGTATTATTTTTTAACTTGCACTTTTTGGTTCTTTTTGCGGCGGGAAAAAGAACAATAAAAAATTATAAACTTAATAAGTTTAAGCAGAAATATCAATATATAAAAAATAAAAATTAAAAAGGTTATGATATGATACATTTCAAAAATAGTGTTATATATGTTTTGGATAATTTCATGAATTTTATGGCTGATGAATATATAGATTTTTCAGGTAATAAAGTTCAGGGAGAAAATAATTTAAACAGCCTATTAGATGATAAATTAAAAATAGATTGTTTCAGTTTAGGTGCTGTTAAATCTATGAGTAAATCATTTCTTTGGGCTACGATATCCGAAGGAGAGAGCAGAGGGAGCAATTCATATATAGGCGATTCAGCAGGTTTTGCAGATGATATATCTTTAAAAGCTACAGTATATAAAGAGCTTAAAGCAGGAGAATCATTTCTTGCATATACTATGATTCCTTTAGCACTCAATCAGGCTTCTCGTTATTGGATATCAAAACTAAATGATGAAGGAGAACGCATAGCTTTATCTCCTGTTATTAAATGGGAATCTCCTTCCTTTGACAGTGAAAATAATAAAAGACAATTTAATGATTTTTCATCTATAAGAGGCGTGAGTTTTTCTCTTGATATTAATTTTAGAATTATGACTGGGAGTTATTTAAATGAAGTTCTTTACTAATTTAATTAATAAAGTTTTTAATAAAAAAGTTTATGATTATGTTCAAAACAGAGATAAACTTTATAAAATAAAAATTACTTCTTTACCAGAAAATGCTGTCATTACAATGAATGAAGAAGAAAAATATTTCGGTGCTTATAAAAATGGAGAAGTTATAAATTATCAAGTGAGTATGGAAGGCTATCAAACAAAAGAAGGAAGTATAACAGTTGATAATAGAGATGTTTTAGAGAATGTAGTTTTAGAAAGTGTTTGATTTAATATATTAATTTTTTAAGCACGCGGTGAATAAAATTTTATATGTAGTTTAAATTACATTAAAATTTTTATTTATATTTTGTATGAGTTTAACGCGTGTTAATTATAGTGTTTATCTAATTAAAGCTTGGGGTGGGCAGGCAGGGGGATAATATTTTAAAAAGCGAGTCCGAAGCTCTTAACTTAATAAATTAAGTTAAGCTTTTAGGCGTAGGCTAGCATAACAATAATAATTTTATATTAAATAATTAGATTATAAATTTGCACTTTTTGCAACTTTTTGCGGCGGGAAAAAGTTGAATAAATTAATCAATAAACTTTTGTTTATATATGCAGAGGCAAAATAATGAGCATTTTTGATTTGAAAGGTAATTTAATGAATGATGAGGACGGCTTAACTGTTGTAAGCGGTTCTAATTATAAAGTTAGAATAGCAAAAACAAAAAATAGAAATGAAAAAGTAGATTTTACTTCCAATGATGTTAAAGGAAAATATTTAATATATCCTTCATCAGTGGGACTTACTCCTACTACAGAATCAATGAGTAAAGAGTATGTAGGTGCTCCTTCTTCAGAAAGTTATGCAGGTGCTACTACTTATGCAGGAGATATTTCTTATGGAGCTTTCCCAAATACAAATGCATATTATGCTAGTTTAATATGGGCTAATGTTCATACAAAAGAAACTACAGGTAATTTACTTTGTATTAATTCTTTTAATAATTTTGCTGTGAGGTTTAATAAATCTTCAGAAGATGAAAGTATTAATATGCTTGAAATTATAATCGAAGATGAAGAAGGTTATAATAGTAATTTTATTGATGTGTATGATTCAATGAAGCAGAAAGATTTAATTGAATCTATAAATAAAATAAAAGACATGAAAGCATTTTTAATAACAGGAAGCGAAGAAGATGAAGTTGATTTTACTAATATAATAAATGAATTAAAAGAGTATAATAGCGAAAATAATCAAACAGAATATTTGCTAAGCTTTAAAAGAGTTGGACTTATTGAAAGCGGTATATTTAATGATGAGGCTAAAAAGAAATATCCAAAATATCAAAGCATTATAGCCCCAAGATTCGGAGAGGCACAATATTATAATATAGCTTTGTATGACAGTTCAAAAAATATGGACGGCAATCAATATATAGGCTGTGAAAGTAAATCTATGAATTTCAATTTTGCTAATAAGGCTATGACTGAAATTAGTTCTTCTTTATGGGCTTTAGATGAAGTAACAATAGATAAAGATTCTATTTTGTATGAGGATAGAGCAGAAGAAAGAGATGTTGTTATGGCTCAGACTTCAAAGTATCCTACAAAACTTTTTATTAATGGCACTGAAGCTACTTCTGTGAGTGATGTTGCTTTAGCTTTTGAATGGACTAAAGAAGAAAAGTTTAATATTTCAGCAAAAAGATACGGATTTCCAAATTCTAAATTTACATTGAGTTTTTCAGGAAATGCTGTTTTTAATATTCAGTCAAAAGAACTTTTTTATGATAGGGTTTTAAATGGTAACATACAATCATTTATAATATCATCAAAGACAAGATTTAAAAATAAAGATTATCCTTTTATATTCATAAGTACAGATGTTGGAGGAAATCCTTCGTTCCCAGCAATAGAACCTAAAGAACTCTCAATATCTTTGAATAATTTTAAAGCTATTGAACAATCAAATGATATGAATAGTAATTATTTGATTGCATTTACAGACAGAGAAGATTTATTTTAATTTATTTTTTTATTAATGAATTATATTTATCTTTTTCTAATGTTGTCATATTTGATAGGAATGTGCTGTTTGAATATTCAAAATTAATTTTATTAGGTTTGTATTTAAAGTTGAAAGTATTCTTTGATAATGAATATAAATTATAATATATGTTTGATTGATTATGTATAGTTAATTCATTAGTTGAAATATTTTTATTATATATAGTATCAAATATATTAAAATAATTATTTATATTTTCAGAGAAGAAAATATTATTAAAAGAATATAATTTGAAACAGTAAAAAATAAAAATTAATATAATGGCTTTTCTTTTCATAAAAATATTATAGAACAAAACTTAATTATATCAATATAAAAGATTTATTTATTTTTAGAATATTATAAATTGTAATATAGTTTTAGAAAATTAAGTATTATATAAAATAACTCGTTATATTTTTGAACCTATGACAATTTAAAATTGGCATAGCCATTCAGCTAAAAAAATTAAGGAGTATATAAAAACACTCCTTATATTTTTTTAACTTATGACAATGTAATTGTCATAAACTTTTAGTGAAAAAATTAAGGAGAATTTAAAAAACTCCTTATATTTTTAGAGCCTATGACAATTGAAAATTGGCATAGCCAGTTAGCGAAAAAAATTAAGGAGTATATAAATGGAAAAACTTGAATTTAAATGTGTTGATTTTTTTAATAGATATATTATAGAAGAAATTGTTTATAAAGATGACGGAGAAAATATTGTTCCTGTTAAAGTATTCAGCCGTTCTACTTTGGGAAATAAATTTAAAAGTAATGATGTTATAAGCATTAATCGTCCAAGCTTTAATGAAAATATAAAATATGTGAGAGAGAAAGAAGAAAAGATTATTGATGATGATATTTTTAAATGGCTTGATGTGAGAATAAATAATGATCTTGCTGTAAGTCTTCTTGATGAATGGAGTACAAAAGATATTAATGAATTCGCTCAGGTAATAAAAAGTTTTTTGCTGGAGAGACGAATTATGTAATAAAGTTTTCTGCAATAGAACAGACTGAAATTGATAATCTTGTGAATTATGCTTTTAATAATAGAGAAGTTAAATACGATGATTTTTGTTATTTTAATAATGGTATTATAAGTTTGTATACAGCTTCTTTGTTTTGGAATAAAATAATACTTGAGGCTTGGTATCAAATAATAAGCGGAAGATTTGTTCATTGTGTTTATGATGAAGATGATTATTTGAGGCTTGGACTTAATTATGCAGTATTCAGATTTAAAATTTTAATAGATAAATCAATTCACAATAATAAATAATCTTTTATATTAGCATTTTTTATTTAATACAATTCATTATATATTTTGGAGATATCATGATTTCTAGTACTAAAGGAACGATATTAAATTATTTCGGACTTTCAAATACATATAATCCTTTTAAAGATGAAAATGCATTGCAGGTAGCAGAGAATTTATATTTTGAAATACCGCTTGAGCCATTTGAAAATTCTAATTATGTTGCAGTATCTACAGGACTTTTAACTAATTCACTTTCATTTCTTAATGACTGTATATTTGAAATATATGATAATGATACAAAAATTGCAGATTTACAGAATGTTATAGGTGAAATTGGAAATGATAAATATATGCCTAAAGAAAATCAAATATTTTGGTTTAATAAAGACGGTTTAAGGGGAACTTATTTTTTAAATAGTGTTTATGCTGGTAAGAAATTAAAATTAGTAAGCGGAAGATATATAACTACTTCAATAACATCCGGTGTGCTTAATGATATGTTTGAAAGAACTGTAGGAGTGCCTTCATATATAGAGGAAATTAATAATATGATTGATGATATAAAAAATAATTCTACTTTCATAATAAAAGAGACTATTACAAAATCAGGAAGCGGCAATCAAAATTGGGAATTAAATTGGAGAGATGATTTAGAATATTTGCAGGTGTCTGGATATGTATGGGGCAAAAATTATACAGGTTCATTCGGACTTTATCAAAGTATGGATAATTCTGCTCCTTTTATAGGTTGGGTTAGTAATTATTATTATGGCGGAGATTTTGAAACTTCTTATGCTAATTGGCAGGCAGGAGTTCCTAATATTAAATGGTTTCCAATACTTAGTACTAAGCCTATTTTAGCTATAAAGAATGCTTCAGAACAGACTATAACAGCTGAATTATATTTTTTAGTAAGATATAAAAATTAAATTTACTATTTTTTTAATTCAAATATAAATACTAAATCAAAAATTATATTCAATTAATTTTATTTTTAAGGTAATATCGATGAGCATCATACTTAATGAAAATAATATACAAGCTCCGTTTCAATATAAAATAAGCGAAAATAGTTTTGAATTATTAAAAAGAAATGGAAAATTAGAACTTAATACTAATAATGTTCAGGTAAAAGTTTTTTCCGGACAAAGACTTTTTTGTGCTGATATAGGTTATGCCGTTGATGGTCCATTAGAGAATATGGAGTTCTTAATTGATGACATAAAAGTCTATCCTATTTTGCTTGAAGAATTAAAAGATTTACAAACTGTAGATGTTAAAGACAATGAAATATATTTAGTAAATAATGACATTAATTTTAAGAGTATAATTTTCTTTCCGCCAAGTGATTTAAATAAAAACTTTAAATTTAACATCACAACATATAGCAGTACTTTTTCAGCATTTATGTTTGATGAAATAGCTAAAAAATTAAACAGTTTAGATACGAATTATCCTATTAAAAATTATTATGAAAATACAGATTATAAAGTTAATGACATCATAAAAAATAACGGCTATCTTTATAGAGTTTTTAAAGAGTTTACAAGTGACAGTACAGATTATTATTTAAAAAGTAATTGTAGTTTAATAACACCTTTTAAAAAATTAGAATTAGATACTGATTATAAAGCTAATGAATTAATAGAATATGAAAATAATTTTTTTATAGTTCAGCAAGATTTTTCATATAATCAATCAAGCGGACCATTAACTAATTTAAACGGTTTATTGAAACCATTACAAGATATAGTAGTTTGGTTTGACGGAATAGCTAAAATATATAAAAATCAAATAATAATAAAAGATAATTTTTCTTACATAGTTCTTGAAGATATAGAAAATCCTGTTTGGGACAATATTCAAAGTAAATTAGATTATTTTAATAAAGCAGAAAATACTTTTTATGATGATACTAATTCAGGCTTTGGAAATAATACAAATACAGTTCAAAAAGCAATAGAGAAATTAAAATCAGGCAAGCAGGATAGTTTAAGAGCTGGAAATAATATTGATTTAAATGGTAATACTATAAGTGTAATAGGCGGCACTAATAAAGAATACGTTACCGGTAATAATTATTATATAGATGATTTAATAATATATGACAGCAAATTATATAAAGTTAATGAAAACTTCACTGCCACAGATTGGAGTACAGATAGAGCTAAACTTACTTTAATAAGTTCTGGCGGAGGCGGAGGATCAACTGAGGCAATAGATGTAAGTTATGATAATAGCAAAACTAATTTAGAATATATAACAGGCTATGACTTCCCAAAGTTTAAAACTCCAATTCCTGATACTATTAATTTAATATTAACAGATGTAAATAAAACCACAGAATACCCTGCTACAATTACCAAGCAGGCAGACGGAAGTTATATATTAAATGCTAGTCTTAGCAATGTTGAAAGTTTATATGGAGATAAGGCAATATTATTTGTCATAAAAAGTATAGAAAATGAAACAAATAACTTATTGCTAATGAACATACTAAATATATTTTGGAAGTATGTTGGCACTGATGACTGGATAGCCAATAATGGAGATATACAAATAGAAGGAATAACTGATCCTATTCAGTTTGAATTTTCAGGAAGCTTAGCAGGTGTATCATTAGGTATATCAAAAACAGATTTAAGTAATTTTGAGAAAAAAACATATAATATTACATTAACTATAAAAAACAGACAGTATCATTCTATTGATACTTATTTTCTAGGTGTAGATGATAATGTATCTTTTTTAAGTATATATTTAGCATATTTAAATCTTCAAAATAATAATGGATTTGTTAAATTAGTAGGCTCTATAAATAATACAAGCATCGGTACTTCAGCTACATTTAGTTTTTTAAATACTTTATCGAATTATTTTAATTTAGTTTCAGCTGAAAATTATATAAATACAACTCAAATTACATCAAGTACAGGCAAAGCAGTAAAATATTATTTTATGCAAAATGCCTCATATAAAAATGCTGTAGATTTAGTTATAGCATATCAGGACGGCAGTATAATTAGTACCGATGATGTATTTACTTTTAATCTTACCCCAGATAAAAATTATACAGTGGATCCAAGTTATGCAGAAGTTAGTAATGTTCAGGAGTTAGGAGAAGTTTTGGCAAGACGTTATATGATACCTTGCTATTATGAACAGCTTCCAGATGATAATGGTAATTTTTTGGAAGAAGAAGAGCCTGCTAATTGGTATCTAGCTTTATATGATGTAGTTACTACTTGGGAGTTAGTACATAATACAAAAGCCATTGTTTATAGAACAGAAGGAACAAAAGCAAGTGTATCGCGTGTCAATGGTTTACAGCCTTATGGTATCAAACCATTAACAGGAAATGTAACAGGTGGATATAGTGATGGCGGTCCAACAGGAATTTTTTGTAGAGCTAGCGGTGTATTTACCGTTGGTGGTACTGATTATAATATATCTTTAGTTGATTCTATGAAAGATAGAAAATCTTGGACATTGATAGATTTTAATAGTAATAATCAAATAAAAAGTTATTCTGATGACTTGGTTATGGACAATTACTTGGTTAGGAAGTGGAAATTAAAATCTATAAACGGAATTTTAGTAAAGGATTTATTAGGTAAATAATAGGTAAATAAAAGGAGAATAATATGCTTTTTATTGTATATGATAAAAATACTTATAAAGTAAAAAATGTTGTTACGGCTTTAAAAAAGGAAGATATATCTATAAAAGAAAATGAATCAATTTTTTATAATGGGAATATAAAAGATTATTCACAAACTGATATAAGATCTTATAACGAAGATGGTACGGTTAAAAGTTTAGAACAGCAATTAAAAGAAAAAATAATAACTTTAGAAGAAAATCAGATTATAAAAGATAATCAAGTTTATACATTAGATAAAAATTATGAAGATGATTATATTATTATGATAGAAAAAGAACTTGAAAAATTAGATGAAAGACAAAAAATAGTTACAACTGAAAATGGAGAAAAATATATAACTCAAAAAACTTATGAAGAATTATTCAAAGAAAATCTAATTACAGCAGAAGAATATAATCAATATGTAATTCAAATAAGACAAGGACAGTACCAAACTAATCTTGACGGTGAAAGGGCTGAATTATTAGAAAGTGTTTTATCTAATTTAGCTAGTCAAAACTTATTAACAGAAGAACAGAAATCACAGCTTGAAAGTTTACAAACAAAAAGACAGGAAATAAAACAAGAGTACCCAAAATAAAATTAGGAGTTGTCATGCTTACTAAAAATCAATTATTAAAAATAGGAATAGAAGAAAAATGGCTTGAATATTTGAATAATGCTTTCATAAAATATCATATTACAGACATCAATGAAAAAGCTATGTTTTTAGCTCAAACTACTCATGAAAGTAATGATTATAAAAAACTTGAAGAAAGTTTTAATTACAGTCCTAAAAGATTATTTGAAGTATTTAGAAAAAGAGTTGGATCTTTAGAGAATGCTAAAAAATTATGTAATGAAGGAGCTAAAGCTATAGCTGATTTTGTTTACGGAGGAAGATTAGGAAATGCCAAAGATGAAGGATATAAATACAGAGGCAGAGGCATAATTCAGCTTACAGGAAAAAATAATTATAAATATTACGGAGAAAAATTAAATATTGATTTAGTTAATAATCCTCACTTAGCAAAAGAACCTGATACAGCAATAGAAGTAGCTTTGCTCTTTTGGAAAGAAAAAGAATGCGGATTATATGCCAAATTAGGAGATGTGAAAACTGTAACTAAACTCATAAACAGCGGTTACAACGGACTTGATGACAGGCAGAAAAGATTTGATAGTATTCTTAAAATATTACAAGGTTAATAAAATTATAATATGGATTTATATACTTTTGTTTCTATAACGCTTGGATTTATAGCTTTTATTTTATTTTTAAGATTTCTTTATTATATATTTGGAAATGTTAAAGATAAAATGAAAGATATTAATATAGAAGCTAAACATAAAGACGGACATCAATTTAATATCAATTCCAATTTTGATAATAAAATAAAAGAAGTAAAAAAAGAAATTTTAAATAATGATGAAATAAATGAAGAAAAACTTCTTAATAATTTAAATATTAAAGTGCCTACTGAAAAAGAATTTAATTATCAGGAAGCTATAAAAAAATATCAGGCAGAAATATATAATCTTAAAAATAAATATATCAGTAAAACTATATATATAGCTTTTTTGTATATAGTTCTTAATTGGGAGGCTTATACACGTAAAGTTTTCAGGAAAGTAATTTATAAAAATGGAATAAGTAAATATGAAGGGCATAAATATTCAGAGTATAAACAGAAATATATTGATAATATAATTTTAGCTTTTAATCAATTATTACAAAGAAGCGAAATAAAAAGTCTTAAAAACAAAGAAATAAAAATAATACTTAATACTAATATGCTTCTTTTTAATATGGAGCTTAATAGAATATTTGATGATATAAAAAACAGACATATAGATGCAGAAAACAGCAGAAAAGAAATTAATCTCTCCGCAATAAAAGATAATTATGACAACAGAGAAATTATTGAAAGTGAGCTTGAGAATATTAATGATTTTAATGAGGCTTTAAGAGAAATAGAAGACAGCATATTAAATAAAGATATAAAAGAATTGAAAGAATTTATTTTAGGCAATTTTTTGAATATGTTAAAAAATAATGTTAGGAATAGTAAATGAGTATATTTAATTTTACAGACAAACATAATGCCAATAAAAAACTTTCTATATATACAAGCATAATAAGTTTTTTACTTGGTTGTATTTGGGTATTTGTTAATTTAATTTGGCGAGGCAGAATAATAACTAAAGAAGAATCAATAGCCGTAGTTATAATTCTTTTGGGGCTTAATGCTGTAAGTTTTGGGAGTGATTTGAGAGGATTTATAAAGCTTTTAAAAAATAAGGATAATAAAAAAAATGATAATGATTAGTATGTTTTTTAATTTATTTAAATCTAAATTTATTGATTTTGTAAAGTCAAAATATTTTTTATTATTTATTATAATAGCTTGTATAACTATATATATATTATTTTTGAATATTAGTCTGAATAATAAAAATAAAGAAATAGATAAATTAAATAATAATATAATCAATCTTAAAGCTACTAACTTCTTATTGTATAAGGATATTAATTTCAAACATAAGCAGTTGATTATATTAGACACTTTTACAAATAGTGATAATGCTATACAAAATATTAAAAATAAAAAATTAAGTGATGATAGTATAAATGCTTTAAATATTATTATTAATGATTATAGAAAAACATTAGAATAGGATTATAAAAAATATATGAAATATTTGATTTTTTTATGTTATTTTTTTGTGATAGGATGTTGCTCAACTAAGTACATTACCGTTCCGTTGATAGATTCTCCAGGTATATATAACCCAGGTATAGTATATACTGAAAAGGACTTAATCAGAGAATATAAACGCTCTTTAATGAAAATAAGTGAATGGCAAAATTGGTATAATGTTCAAACAAATATAAATTAATTTTACAATTAATTAATAAAATTTTATATTAAAATAATATTTTAGAACAAAATATTGACATATAATTGTTTTTTGTATAGAATACTTGCATCAAAATATATGAGGTAAATTTTTATTATGAAGAAGGTAAAATTGCCAAAAGCAAGTACAGTTTTTAAAATGGGTAAATTTGATAGTATAATGTTTAAAATACCATTAATGGTTATAGTAATGATACTTATATTATCGGTAACAATTATAAGCGTTTCAATCAGTTTAGCAACTAAAGAATTAAATAATGTAACAGCATCTGGGTTTGAGACTTCTGTTAATGGTTTTTCGTCCCTAATAGATAGCATACTATCTTATCAGTCTACGCTTATAGAATCTTATGCAAATATTCCTACGATAAAAGAATATGTTTCAAGCCATAGTGAAGAAGTTCAAAATAGAGCAATAAGAACTATGACAGTATTATTTGATAATAATGATTATATAATAGATTTACTTATGCTTGATTTGAATGGAAAAGTAATTGAAAGTTATGACGGAAGTAAAGATTTAACAGGTACAGATATATCCACAAAATACAATAGATTATGGACAGCATTTGTTAATCAAAATTATAAAACTACATTATCATATAGCATATACAAAGAAGGAAATGATATAATACTTCCTGTTTTACAAGGTGTTAAGGATAATAATAATACTGTAGTTGGAGCTTTTATAGCTTATGTAAATTGGGGAAAGATAATTGATGAAAGTTTAAAAGATTCAAAAAATCAATTTTCAACAGAAAAAACACTTTTTATTATCAATGATTATTCAGAAATAGTTTATCATAATAATAAAGACAGATTATTTTCTAAAGCTACAGATTCTCTTATAATACCAGAAAATGAAGTATCAGGACTTCTTAGTTATGTAAGAGAGGGAGTAGGAATATCAGCATTTTTCAAGAAATTATCTACAACTAGATGGATAATGGTGGAAAGAACAACTGATGACTTACTGTACGCACCAGGTAAAAAGATGATATTAATAGGCATTATAATAGGAATTATTGGAGTAATAATTTCTGCTGTTGTTACGATTTTCTATATAAATGGTACTATTAAACCTATAAAGTTTATAGTAAAAGAAGCACATGATATGGCTGAGGGTAATTTTGCTTTGAGTGCTACTATAGAAAATAGACATGATGAAATAGGTGAATTATCTCATTCATTCCAGGTTATGAGAGATAAAATAGTAAGTGTCATAACAGATGTATTAGACGCTTCTACAGAAATAGCTAATGCTGCTACTGAATTATATAAAGGCGGAGAGGATTTAGCAGAGAGAACAGAGTATCAGGCATCTAGTTTGGAAGAAACAGCTTCATCTATGGAAGAGATGGCTTCTACTATAAAATCTTCTGCTCAGCATTCTATTGATGGAAATAATGTTATGATAGATTCAAGAAATGCAGTTGAAGAAGGCGCTGTTGTTATTGGAAACACAACTAAAATGATAGAAGATGTTTATGAGTCTAGTGCCAAAATAAAGAATATCACTAAAGTGATAGAAGATATTGCTTTTCAAACTAACATACTTGCTTTGAATGCTTCTGTAGAGGCAGCAAGAGCTGGAGATCAAGGAAGGGGTTTTGCAGTAGTAGCAAGCGAAGTAAGAAACTTAGCGCAGAACTCTCAAGCATCAGCAAAGGATATAACTTTACTTATAGATGATATATATGATAAAATAAATAAATCAGCAGAAATGGCAAGACATTCTCAGGAAATATTCAGCGATATAGAATCAAAAATAGAAGAGACTTCTAAGATAATGAGAGATATAAGTCATACAGCAGTGGAGCAGGAAGCTGGAGTAGATCAAGTTAATAGTGCGGTATCTAAGATGGATAGCATAACTCAGCAGAATGCTTCTTTAGTAGAAGAGTCTACAGCGGCATCTAAATCTTTATTAGATCAGGCTAAACATTTGGAAGAATTAATGTCATTTTTTAGACTTTAAGCAGCTTTATGAGTGAAAATTAAGTAATATTTTTTGTTTTTATATTTGTTTTTTTCATTAATATATAAAACTTTTTTGGAACTTATTTATAATAATAAATTTATATTATTGTTTTTTTTAATTGACTTTTTTTATTAACTAAATTATACTTTATGCAAGTGTAGTGTTGGTAGTTTTCTTATTATAAAGTAATATCTAGTTTTAAATATTTAAGTAATTTATTTATAGAGGTCTTTTATGAAAAGGTTTAATAGTATAACTTTTAAAATTCCTTTAATTGTTAATATAGTTATAGTTGTATTATCATTTACAATTATATTTTCTTCTATTCGAATAGCCAGCAAAGCAATAAATAATGCTACATATTCAGGATTTGAAACTTCTGTTAATGGCTATTCAACATTGCTTGATACAATACTTGAAGATCAGCTTCTTATAATGGATGCATATTCAAGAATACCTACGATAATAGAGTATATGGAAACAAGAAGCGAATATGTAAAAGATAGAGCCATACAAACTATGATCAATTTATTTGATAATAATGATTATATAGTTACATTAGATTTAATAGACTTAGATGGAAAAGTAATAGAAGCTTATAATGGAGATGATAAGAATGCCGGATTAGATATGGCAGCAGCATATCCTCAATTATGGAAAGAGTTTGTTGATTCAGGATATGATCATGCTACTAGTGATGACATATATAAATCAGACATAAATAAAGGATTTGTACTTCCTATATTGCATTCTATATATAATTTAGATAATAAACTTATAGGCAGTTTTGTTGCTTTTGTGGATTGGAGCAGAATAATAAATGACACTTTAGAAGATACAAGAAATGAATTATCAGAAGAGAAAACTATATTTGTTGTAAATGAGGCAGATTTACAGTGCGTATATCATAATATTGATTCTACAATAGGTATTAAAGCAAATGAATCTCTTATGCCTCCTGCAGGAAAAGCTTCAGGAATATTCACATATACTTTTAATGATGTTACTAGAACAGCATTTTTCAAAAGAATGCAAACACAGCCTTGGTTTATGATGGCTGGTATTACACAGAAGTTATTGTATGCAGAAAGTAAAAAAATGACTATAATAGGAATACTATTGGGTGTAATAGGTATTATTGTATCTTCTATAGTATCAGGATTCTATATAGGTAAATCTATAAAACCTATAAAAAATATAGTTGATGAAGCTCATGAAATGGCTAATGGAAATTTTGTTTTTCAGTCTAAATTTACTAGCAGACATGATGAAATAGGAGAATTATCACAGTCATTTGATATGATGAGAAATAGATTTGTAGAGGTAATTTCTGAAGTACTTAATGCCTCTAAAGAAATAGCAAGCGCTGCTTCAGAACTTCATAAAGGCAGTGAAGATTTGGCTAGCAGAACAGAATATCAGGCATCTAGTTTGGAAGAAACAGCTTCATCTATGGAAGAGATGGCTTCTACTATAAAATCATCAGCTCAAAATTCTGTAGACGGTAATGAGGTAATGATGGCTTCAAGAAATGCAGTATTAGAAGGCGGAAGTGTTATAGCTAATACTACTAAAATGATAGAAGATGTTTATGATGCCAGTGCTAAGATAAAAAATATCACAAAAGTAATAGAAGATATTGCTTTTCAAACAAATATACTTGCTTTGAATGCTTCAGTAGAGGCAGCAAGAGCAGGAGATCAGGGCAGAGGTTTTGCAGTAGTAGCAAGCGAGGTAAGAAACTTAGCTCAGAATTCACAAACTTCAGCTAAAGATATAACAGTTCTTATAGAAGATATATATGAAAAGATAAATAAATCAGCAGAGATGGCAAGACATTCGCAAGAGATATTCAGTGATATAGAATCAAAAATAGAAGAGACTTCTAAGATAATGAGAGACATAAGTCATACAGCAGTGGAGCAGGAAGCCGGAGTAGATCAAGTTAATAGTGCGGTATCTAAAATGGATAGCATAACTCAGCAGAATGCTTCTTTAGTAGAAGAGTCTACAGCAGCATCTAAGGCTTTATTAGATCAGGCTAATCATTTGGAAGAGCTTATGTCATTCTTTAAAGTGTATTAAATATTTATTTATGCGATTTTTAAGCCTATAGATAATTTTCTATAGGCTTTTTTATATTTGCATTCTTTTATAAAAAAATATATATTGTTTTATATAATAAATTAAAAGAAATAGTAAAAATGAAATATAAATTAATACTTTTGATAATTTTATTTATATCTTGTAGAAATAATAATAATGTAGCTAATGAAAATACATTAAAGAGAGAGGAAATAGAACCCAATAACTCTTTAGAATATTCTCAATATATAGACTGCAATACTGTAATAAGCGGAAATATTGATGATTATGATGATGTAGATTTTTATCAGATAAATCCTACTAATGGTTTTGTTATGGATTTTTCTATGTCTGTTTATAATCTTGATGCTAATATATCAATGAATATTATTTCTACTAATAATGATACAATATTTAGTATTAATTCTGAAGATATTGCTAATTATAAAGGATTTATAGAGTTAAAAGATATTCTTCTTAATGATGATGCTTATTATTTAAAATTAAATTCGGATAAAGAATGCAAATATAATTTGAAGTTCATATTTAATGATGATTATATTCCTGCAAATGAAGCCGAACCTAATAATACTATTTATGAAGCTAATAGTATTCATTATCCTAACGAAATGGTTTACGGATATTTTATAAAGAATTATTTTAATCTAGATGAATATATTAAACAATATATAAAAAAATCCGGATTAATAGATATAGATTTTTATCAGATAAAAAATGATACAGATATAAATACCTCTATAAATATTAAATTAGAATATTCAAAAGATATAGATATTATTCTATTTGATGAAAATTATAATTATTTAAAACAGGCTATAAATCAATTGAATACAGGATTTGCTCCTAATAAAAAGTATTATATAGCATTAGTATGTTATGGAGATAAATATATAACAGATAGATATATTTTACATTATGAATTTAATTAACATTCTTTAATTGATAAGTACTATTGACAAAGTAATATTTTTAATATAAAATGATTCTTACTACAAAAAGTAAGAGTAATTTTGGATATTTTCTATGAATAATTCTTTTTTATATAAAAAGCTAAAAGAAACCTTCTGTTTTTGGGAGTGTTGAATTATTATATTTTGACAAATATAATAATTTTTTAATATTTAGCCTCCCTAAATAAGGGGGCTTTTTTATATTTTAACGATTATTTTAATAGATGATTCAAGATTATAAAGGTGTATATATTAATTAGGAGTAACTTATGGAACATTATGGTCTGTTGGGCATTATACCGCCTCTTTTAGCCATTATACTTGCTTTAGTAACCAAAGAAGTTATTATTTCACTTACGCTTGGTATACTATCTGGAACTTTAATAATAGCTCATGGTAATGTATTTACTGCTATTACAATATTTACTGATAAGGTAGCAGAGATGAGCGGGGACGCTTGGAATATAAGAATACTTTTATTCTGTGCTTTGCTTGGTGCTTTTGTTAGTATGCTTTCAAAAACAGGAGCTACTAAGGCTTTCGGTTTATGGGCTAGTAAATATTTAAAAACTAAGAAAAGTATACTTATATTTACTTGGTTTTTCGGACTTATCATATTTATAGATGATTATTTTAATAGTTTATCTGTTGGTACTGTTATGCGTCCAGTTTCAGATCAGAATAAAATTTCAAGAGCTAAACTTGCATACATATTAGATTCTACTGCAGCTCCTGTATGTATACTTGCTCCTATATCCACTTGGGTAGTAACAGTTATGAGTTATATAAGAGATTCAGAAGGTTTTGAATCTTTGAATATAAGTGAATTTGTTTTCTTTATAAAGATGATACCTTATTCTGTTTATCCGCTTCTTGCTTTAGCTTTTGTAGTTCTTATTTCTTTGGTATTTAAAGATTTCGGTCCTATGAAAAGAAGTGAAGACAATGCTCAAAATGGAAAACTTTTTGATGAGGAATTATACGGAGCTTGTCCTGGTAATATGGAAACTTCTTCAAACAATCAGGCTAAATGGTATGACATGGTTATAGCTATACTTGTACTTATAATAGTTTGTATAGTGATGTTCCCTGTTACTACATATATGGGATTAGTAGGAAGTGATGGAATAACAACTTTCTCTCAAGCTATGTCAAGCATATCTTTGAATCAGGCATTTTTGGATACTGACGCTTCTAAAGCTTTATTCTATGGTGCTGTTATTTCTCTTATGATAATGTACATCTACTATGTAGCTAGAAGATTATTGAGTGTTCGTTCTGCTGGAAACTCTATTATGGAAGGTGTTAAATCTATGGTTCCTGCATTAGTAGTTTTAGCATTAGCTTGGTCTATAGGAAGCGTTATCAAATCATCTCCTGCAGATGGTGGACTTGGACTTGCTGCTTTCTTATCTGAAGCTGTAAAAGGCGGCGGTTTCCCTCTTTGGATTCTTCCTGCTATAGGTTATTTACTTGGATGTGTTATAGCTTTCTCTACTGGTACAAGCTGGGGTACTTTTGCTATACTTATTCCTATAGTTATACCTATTGCTAATGGGCTTGCTGCTGCTAATGGTTATACTGATAACGCTCTTCTTAATGTTCTTCTTATAAATGTTGGTTCTGTTGTTTCGGGTGCTGTATTCGGAGACCATTGTTCTCCTATATCTGATACTACAATACTTTCATCTACTGGAAGTAACTGTCCTTTACTTGAGCATGTTGCAACACAGATCCCTTATGCTGGTTTGGTTGCTATATCTGCTTTTATTGGAGTAATAGTTGGAGGTATAACTTTAAATCCTATAGTTGCATTATTAATAGGTTTCATAGTAATGTGTGTACTTGCCTTACTTGCTCCTAAGTTTTATGATAAAATTTCAAGTTTTAAGAAAAGCTAATTAAATAAAAATATAATTAAAAAATAATCCTTTAATATTATTCATTTAATATTAAAGGATTTTTTATTTTATATAAATTCTATAAATTTAATATCCGTTTGGGCGGGTGTTAACATTTCTAATTTCATAAAAAAGAAATTTTGTATTTTTATTACGTATGAATTCAAAAAGTAAAAAGGGCGTGGTATGTGATTAATTTTTTAAAACAAAAATTAATTAGAATTCCTACCCTTTAGATTTATCACTTTTTATGTATTTACAATATAATTATATTTAATGTTTTAATTAGAAATTATATCTGCCCACCCAAGTATTTTTTTAATTTAAAAAATCACTAAACGCACGTTTAATTAAGCTAAATATATAGTTATATTTTAAATAGAAATTAAACTATATTTATAATTATGCTTACCGTGCGTTAAATATATTCTAAATTTAAATAAATCTTGGGTGGGTGCTTTAATTTCTAATCAAATTAAAAAAATAATTAAATCAAAATTTCAAATTGAACAATAAATATAAAGGGCGGGCGAATGTAAGTAAAATTTAAAAAATAAATTATTTATTTTTCATTAAATCTAAATGCAATCAAATAAAAAACTATTTTTTATAGTCTTCACAATGTTCTTCTTTATGTTTGATATTATCTCTATATACAGGCTGAAATTCTTCCCTTAAAAGTTTTCTGTTCAAATCTTTGCCTATAAATACTACTTCAAGCTTATCATTTTCATTTGCTCCTGTAACAGCATATCTTTCTCCTACAACATCATATCTAAAATAATTACTACCGCATTTTATAAAACCTTTAGACCTTGCTATGAATCCAAAGCGTCCGTGAATAATATCTTCAAGTAAAGTCATAAATTTATTTTCACTTTCCACACAGCATCCTTTCATACTTATAGAGTCGGGCATTTCTTCATTTTTTGGTTTTTCCAATTCTTTTATAGCATATTTATCATCTAAAAATGAATTTAAAATGTTTTCCCACCATTTTTTATCTTTATTAGAATAATGTTCTTCAAGTATTTCTATATTATCTAATGGTAAATTGTTTCTCATAATCAATGACTTTATTTTTTTTATAAGATCTTCTTTTTCATATTCTTCTTTTGACTCTATTTTAGATATTATTATCTTTGATCCGTTTAAAATTTGATCAGTATAAATATCATCATAGGAATTAATAAAAGAGTCGAATGTATTTCCGTCTATTATAGTTATAGGTTTCAAAAGTACTATTCTTTCATATTCAATTTGTTTTATATTGTTGATAATATTGCTTAGTTTAGCAGCTCCTGTAGGTTCCACTATTAAGTATTCAGGATCAAGAGAATTAGCTATTGTGAGTATAGAAGAAGCAAAATCTTGTTTCATAGTGCAGCATACACATCCTTCTGTAAGTTCCCAGATATTCATGCCTTCATCTTTCAATATATTAGAATCTATATCGACATCGCCATATTCATTTTCCATTACAACAAAATCTCTTTTGGTTTTATTGGCCATTTCTTTTATGAGTGTAGTTTTTCCAGCGCCTAAAAATCCTGAAACGATCAATATTTTCATATATTACATTTCTCCATTAATACTGTTATATAATCATTATATAATGCTTTGTATATAAAAGCTAGTAATGATAAATAGAGTACTAATATATAGATTTTTTATATGACGGTATTTTATTACAAAATAAATTTATAATAATAAAATTTTATTTTAAATAAAATGTATAGTTTTTTACTTTTAAAATCATATATAAAATAAAAAAAGGAGTGTAAATATGAAAGGATATGCTATGTTAAAAATAGGTGAATCAGGTTGGATTGAGAAAGAAAGACCTGCTTGCGGTCCTGCTGATGCTATTGTGAAACCTCTTGCTGTTGCTATATGTACTTCTGATGTACATACATTATGGGAAGGTGCTATAGGTGAAAGACATAATATGATTTTAGGTCATGAAGCTTGTGGTGAGGTTGTAGAAGTTGGAAGTTTAGTAAAAGACTTTAAACCTGGAGATAAAGTTTTAGTTCCTGCTATTACTCCTGATTGGAATAGTGTAGAAGCTCAGGCTGGATATTCTATGCACTCAGGCGGTATGCTTGCCGGATGGAAATTCTCTAACTTTAAAGATGGTGTATTTGGAGAATTCTTCCATGTTAATGATGCTGATGGTAACTTGGCTCTTTTACCTAGCAATATTGATCCTGTAGATGCTTGTATGCTTTCTGATATGGTGCCTACTGGTTTCCATGGTGCTGAGTTAGCTGATGTACAATATGGAGATAGTGTACTTGTTATTGGTATTGGACCTGTTGGTCTTATGGGAGTTGCTGGCGCTGCTTTAAGAGGAGCTTCAAGAATTATTGCTGTTGGTACTAGACCTAATTGTGTTGAAGCTGCTAAAAAATATGGTGCTGAAGAGTTCATTAGCTATAAAAATGGAACTATTGATGAGCAAGTTTTGAAAATGACTAATGGTAAAGGTGTTGATAAAGTTATTATTGCTGGCGGCGGTGTTGAAACTTTTGCTGAAGCAGTTCGTTCTTTAAAACCAGGCGGTAAAATCGGAAATGTTAACTATTTAGGTAAAGGTGATTATATACAAATTCCTAGAGCTGAATGGGGTGTTGGTATGGGGCATAAAGCTATACTTGGCGGACTTATGCCTGGCGGAAGACTAAGAATGGAAAAACTTGGTGCATTAGTAGCTTCTGGAAAATTAAATGTTCATCATTTAGTTTCTCATGTATTTGAGGGTTGGGAAAATCTTGAAAAGGCTTTATTTATGATGAGAGATAAACCTGCTGATTTAATTAAACCTGTAGTAAGAATTGAGAAATAATCGTTCTATCTAATAGAAAAGCTGGTAGGTATTAAAAATATCTGCCAGTTTTTATTTTTATTAATTTATTAATAAAAAACCGCCATTCAATATTTATAGTTTTAAATTTTAATTTTGTTCTATCTATATTTTTGAACTAATTAGAAATGAAGGTTCCAGCCAAAAGTTTTATTTACATTTTTAATCTATTCAGACGCACGGTGAATGTATTTTTAGATATAATTTAAATTTTAATTAATATGCAATCTTATATTTATTATTCGGCTCAGCGTGCGGAATGGATATTCTAAATTTAAATAAATCTTGGGCGGGTGCTTTAATTTCTAATCAAGTTAAAAAAATAATTAAATCAAAATTTCAAATTGTAACAATAAATATAAAGGGCGGGCGTATGTAATTAAAATTTTATAAATCAAATTTTACTTCATCTTCGCCTTCATAACAATATCTGCACACGCATTTATATATATCATCTCCTATTACAACTCTGTCAACATCTTTAACTATTCTCTTTGAATATATTCCCTTTCTTCCACAGTCGCATTTACCGAAAACTTTTGTATGTATATCAATCAAATCTTCTTCTATTAATGCCGATACACTTTCCCAATAATTTCTTTTATAGTCCATATCAAGAGAAGCTATACAAAAATTGGTTTTGCAGTTTCTTTGAGTGCATGTTTTTATGAGTTTTATAAAAATGGAAGTATCATTTAAAAAACAAAATTCATCTATTCCTACAATATCATATCTTGCAATATAATTATAAATATTTTCTATATCTTTTCCAATATTATTTTCAATTTCTTCTTCAGTGATTATATCTATTCTTTTATCTAAATAAACATTTTTATCACGGCAAAAATATCCTCTAAAAGAAATTGCTGGATATATGAATAATATTTTTATATTTTTATTTTCAAGTAAAAGATAATCTAAAGTTTTAATTAGATATTTTGATTTTCCTGCGAACATAGGTCCGGTAATTAAATGATTCATAAAAGTCCAATATTTTTAAGTGAATTATAATATTATATCATTAAAAAATGTATATATCAAATATAAATGCTGTAAAAAAGTATATTATAATTAGTTTAATTTTTATGTAGATATGTTATAATACAATGATGAAGTTTAGGAGTTAATTATGACATATTATGATGCAGCTAAAAAAGTTTTAGAGCAAAGCGATGTTCCCATGAAAGTTGATGAAATATGGGAGAAGGCTTGCGAATTAGGTTATGATAAAGAAATAAAAGAAACTGGTAAGAAAAAAAATTCTGATTATCAAATGAGTAAAACTCCAACTTATAGTTTAAGCTCTAGTATTTATACAGATATAAAATATAATCCAGATACTACAATATTTGTTAAAGTTGGTAAAGGTAAATTTTTCCTAAAAGATAAAATAAATAATTCAAATCAAAATATAATAAATGAAATTGATAATTTAAGTGAAGAAGAAGAAACAGAAGATATTATTGAAAATACAATTACAAATAAAAAAATATTAGAAGAAGATTTGCATGCACCTCTTACAAAATATTTATATTCGATGAGAATATACTCTAAAACAATAAATTCTACTAATACGGGTTTAAAAGGAAAAATGAAATGGAGTAATCCAGATATGGTGTCTGTTACTTTTAAAGATTATATTAATAAATCAGTTTTGCAATTATTCAATCATATAAATTTACCAACTACAGAGCTTTATGCTTATGAATTAAAATTAAAACTTACACTTGGAACTTTAACAAAATATTATTTTCAAGCATTATCAAATTCAGGCTGGGCTAATGAGGCTTGGCTGGTTGCTATGGAAATAGATGAAAATGATAGATACTTAATGGAAGAAATAAAAATATTAAATCAGTCTTTCGGTGTTGGAATAATAAAATTAAATTATGATAATCCTGAAGATTCAGAAATACTATTTTCAGCTAAAAAAAGAAATTATTTGGATATAGACACTATGAATAAACTTTATAATAATAATAAAGATTTTCAACATTTTATTAATGATGTTAATGAAATATTAGAAGCTAAAGATAAATCCAAAAATCATATAATATCAAGTTTGATAAATAGCGGGAGATTCAATAATCCTCATTAACTAAAAAATCAAAAGTATTTGCCTATATGAGTGAATTTGGTTTTAAGAACAATATTAAAGCCGAAGATTTTGATTTAACGCCTTATGTTGATTTTTATAATATTTATTTGAATGATTTAAAAGAGTTTCTAATTAATATATTATAATGATTTATAAAATATTAATTACTTGCATTTTCGCGAAGCGTGCCTGCGGCAGCAACTTTTTGCGGCGGGAAAAAGTTGAATAAATTATATATTAAAAAATATATCTTAAATATAAATTATATAAAAATTATTTAACACTTGAATTCATTTTCTTATATGCTATAGTTTAAATATTAATTAAAATAAATGGAAAACAAATTGAATATAAAAACACAAAACAAAAAAATAGAACTGCTCGCACCTGTAGGAGATGAAAGAGGATTAAAGGCCGCTGTTAATGCTGGAGCTGATGCTGTATATTTCGGTACTAAAAGTTTTAATGCTAGGGTAGGGGCAGCTGAAAACTTCGATGAAAAGGCACTTGAAGAAAATATAAAATTCGCAAAATTAAGAAATGTTAATGTTTATATTACAGTTAATACTTTAGTTTATAATGATGAAATTGATAAAGTGCTTCCATTAATAAAAACTGTTTCTGATTTTGGAGCTGATGCTATTATCGTTCAGGACTTAGGTATTATTGATATTGTTAGAAATAATTTAAATATTGCTATGCATGCAAGCACACAGATGTCTTGTAATAATTTAGACAGTGTAAAACTTCTTAAAAGTATTGGTATTGATAGGGTAGTGTTGGCACGTGAAATGAGTTTAGAGAATATAAAATATATCAGAGATAATACGGATATGGAACTTGAAACTTTTGTGCATGGAGCTTTATGCGTAAGTTTTTCAGGTCAATGTGCTTATTCTTATTTGCATGGAGGAAGAAGTGCAAACCGCGGAGCCTGTGCTCAGCCTTGCAGAATGGAATACACTGGAGGGAAAACGGATTATCCTTTGAGTACAAAAGATTTAATGACTATTGATATAATTCCGAACTTACTCGAAAGCGGAATAACTTCATTTAAAATAGAAGGGCGTGCTAAAAGAAGCGAATATGTTGCAGTTGCCACTTCAATATATAGGCATGCTATTGATTTGGCTTTAGAAAATAAAGATATACCTACCCAAAAATACAGAGAAGATTTAATGAAAATTTTTAATAGAGGTGGATTTTCTCAAGGTTATTATTATAATTCAAAAGATATATTTGAAAATTATAAGCCTAGCCATGACGGTGAATATATAGGAGAAGTTACTGCATACAAGAAAAATAAAATATATATAAAAGCAGAAAAAGAATTAAATGTTTATGATGGGTTATCATTTGGAGATAGCGGAAAAGTTGGAATGCAGATTTCTGATTTATATAAAGATAATGTAAGAGTAAAAAGAGCGAAAGGAAATTTAAGTTTTTCAGCTGTTTTAAAAAATGTAAATATTGGTGATGAAGTTTATAGAACCACTGATAAATTACAAATGGACGAAGCAGATAAAATAATTGAAAGCGATCATTTTAAACATTTGCTCGATTTAAATTGTATAATTGGATTCAATAATGAAAAAATAAAATTAATAGTCAACAGTAAATATGATGAAAGACTAAACAATATAGAATATATAAGCGATTATACAGTTCAGGAAGCTAAAACTAAAGCAACAACCAAAGAAGATATTTTTAATTCTCTTTCAAAAACTGGCGGAACTGTATTTGAATTTGAAAATATTAATATAGAGGAAAATTTTAAAAATCCTTTTATACCAGTAAAAATTTTAAATGAAGCTAGAAGATGCATAATTGAAAAACTTGAAAGTATTTTAATGCAGTCTAAAAAAATTAATTATAATAAAGATTGTGAAAAAAATATTAATTATCCAAACACTGATATAAAAGTTTTAATCGCAAACAGTGAAGAGAAAATTAATTTATATTCTGATATTCATTATGATAAAAAAATATTATTTCCAAATGTTTATGATGAAAATATAATTAAGCTTTTTGAGGCTAAAAAAATAGACGGTATACTTCTACCTCATGTAACATTTGATAAAGATATTGAGGTTATAAAAAGCATAGTAGAAAAAACAAATAACATGATAGTAATATGCAATAACTTGGGACATATTGAAGCATTAAAAGGAAAAGCTATATTATGGGCAGGAATTGGTCTTAATGCGATTAATAATTACAGTGTGAATCTTTTATACAAATTAGGAATTGATACTGTTATATCGGCTATAGAAGCAGGTAAAAATTTAAAACATACTTTATCTGTAAAAGAAGGTTTTATTCCTGCTATGAACTTTGCATTCTGTCCGAAAAGTATGTCTGTAGGTTGCAGTAAATGTAAAGAAGAAGATATTATTGATCATAGGGGAAATACTGTAATATTTGATTGTGTGAGAATGCATAACAAAACAAGTTTTATATTAGAAAAAATAAAAAACAAAAATGGAAATATTTATTACAGTATATATTAAATATAATAGTACGAATTTTGATTAAAATTTTTTAAAATAAAAATAGAGATATAAAATTAATTACATCTCTATTTTTATTTTAAGGTAGTTTTTTAATAAGTATTTATTTATTATTTTTTATATCATTATATTTTGCTAAAAATTCATCTGCTAAATCTTGAAGTTCTTTTGAATACTGAATATTTAAATTCATAGAATTGCTTATAACATTAGGATCAGAATTCTTTTTAGACATTTCTAAATCCATTTTAGTTTTTTCTAAATAAATTTTTTCTTTTAAGTCATGGAATCTTGATTGATATTCTGCTTTTAATTTCATAACTTCTGCTAATTGTTCCTGTGTAAGTCCTGCTTCATTATAAATAAAATATTCATAATTGCATTTTCCGTTATAATCTTTCCAGTCATATTTTTTTTCTTTTGCATATACTGATACTGATAAAATAACTGTAAATAAAATAATACTAAAAATACGTCTCATAATAATAACCCCTTTTTAATTAAATGTTGTATTTGCTTTATTAGACGAATTATACAAATAAAAGTTCCTAATGATTTATATTTTTTAATAATTTTTGTATAAAAATATTATAAGATTTAATATGTAATTATTAAGCTAGTTAGACTATTTTATGTATATATAATATTTATATTTTAGATAATTTATTGATTAGGTATTTTTTCTTTTATGAGATTTTTTATATATTCTACGGTATTTTTGCTATTATTTTTGATAAAATTATTTTCTTTTTCATTAAGAATTAATATAACTTTATTATTATTTATTATATAGTCATTATAATCAGTAATCCATTTGCATAATTTTTCACATTTTATAAAATATTTTTCTATATTATCTAAAGGATAAATATCTTTTCCTAAATAATAATATTTAAAATCATATTCTAAATATAGACCAGCAGCTAATAAATTAACTTTACTTTTTTCAATTGCACTTTCTATATCTTCTTTGATAATTCTTTGTGTGTACTCTAAATTGTATATATATTTATATAACCATATATATTTCCCCAAAACATAAAAATTAGATTTAGAATAACATTTCTCCATATTTTTTATAATCATATCTGCAATATTAAAAAATATATATTTATTATTCATGAAATTATCAATATAATTTAAGTAGTGGAGATAGTATTTTTTATCATCAATATCTTGCTTTATTATTTCTCCATTATCTGAAAGAATGTACCCTGGATAAATTTGTTTTATTTCTTCTTTGACTATTTTCAAGTTTTCATCATTACTATTATGAAAAGATATTATTTGTTTTGCCAAATTTTCCTCTATTAAAACTCTTGGATGTTTGGCATATTTACTTTCTAATTCATATGCCTCTGAGACAGCTGGTCCAAAAACTATATTTTTTTCCTTATCATAGTAAACATTTCCAAATGTTATCCCTCCTCTAAATACATATCCTTCAGATATTAGTTTTTCAAGCATAACATTTGTATTATACAAAGCAATCCAAGAAAGTTTAATATTATCTTTTATATTTTCTTTTATACCTTCTTTATAATCATATATGATATAGCAACAATCCGAAAATGAAAATACAGTTCTTTTATATATTCTATGAGCATTAATATTATAATCATCTATTTTTTCTTGCTCTTTTGTTAAATATCTGAAAAACAAATTAATATCATATAAGCTTTCAAAACTATTATTGTTTCTAGTACCTAAAATATCTATAAATATTACTAAACATTCCTTGAAACCCATTTTATATTCCTCATTTTTGTTATAATTGGATATAGTTTTATGAAAATTAAAATTTTATTAATTATAAACATAATTTATTTTTTATTAGTAAAACTATCATTTAAAATTATTTTATTGCTTGATGATAAATTATAGCCCCCACCCAAGTTTTAATTAGGTTTAAAATTTTTATTAACGCACGGTGAACCAATTTTTATTTTTTATTTAAATTATTATTTTTAATTAATCATAAGTTTAAAACTTTTCTCTGCGTGCTTTGTGAAAGTAATAAATTTAATCAGATCTTGGGCGGGCAGCTAAAATAACAGATTAACATTAAAAAGAAAAATGAAGTTTAAATGACAAGTATAATTAAAAATCCTGAAGGGCGGGATTGAAAAATAATTCAAATGAAAAAGGTTTGAATAAATATATATTCAAACCCTTTATTTCTAGTTTTTATTTATATAAGAACCTTTTTATTTTCTTAGTAGGATTCTTTATAAACTCTTCTTTTTGGATAGTAAATCCTGATATCCTTCCAAATTCAGGAAGCAGTTTATTAACTTCTATTCTGTTGTTTTCTATAAGTTTATTAACTTCTTCTTCGCTTAATTTTTCATCTCTTATTCTTTCAGCATCCAAATATAGTAAAGCATGAAGTTTATTATCCCTTTGTAAAACTAAAGACTCTAATATATAAGGCATAGCATTTAACTTGCTTTCAATCTCTTCAGGATAAATATTCTGTCCGCTGGCACCAAGGAGCATATTCTTGCTTCTTCCTCTGATAAATATTCTGTTGTTTTCGCCAAGCACCCCTAAATCCCCAGTTCTAAGCCATCCGTCTTTAGAAAGTACATCAGCAGTTGCTTTGTAGTTTTTATAATATCCAAGCATAACATTTTCACCCTTAACCATAATCTCACCGACATCGCCTTCTTTTTCAGCATCTATTTTTACTTCTAAAGTGTCTATTATGCATCCGCAGCTTCTAGGCACATGCTTATCCCAAGGTCCGTAACTTATTAAAGGTCCGCATTCAGTCATACCATATCCTACTGTGAATTTAAAACCTATATCCATAAGAAATTTTTCTACATCGCTATTTAAAGCACTTCCTCCTATTATAACCTCATGGAAATTTCCGCCGAAAGATTGAGTTAGAGTATTTCTTATTTTTGATTTTAGTATAGATGATATAATAGGCAATTTTAATAAATTAGAAACTAAAGGCTTGCTTATAGTAGGAAGTATTTTTTTAAGATAAATTTTTTCTATGATAAGAGGAACCATCAATATAAGATTTGGTTTTACCTCATCGAATGCTTTAAGTAATATATTAGGACTAGGTATCGCATTAAGCATATATATGCATGCCCCTCTTGAGAATGGAAATAAAAAGTCGAATAAACATCCGAATACATGGGCAAGAGGAAGGAAAGAAAGTATATGATCATTAGGCTTTATAGGCATATTATTAATAGCAAATCTTATATTAGCAGCTAATGAATTATGATTAAGCATAACTCCTTTACTGAATCCTGTAGTTCCTGAAGTATATATTATAGTAGCTAAAGTGTCATTTTCAAATATAGTAAGATTAAAATCTTCTTTTTTTATATCTTCGATTTCTATATCGCTGAATATATTTTCTATTTTTTTATTACTTTCTTTTTTTTCTTCTGCATTTTCTTCTTCTATAGTGAAAGTATCGAAATTATGTAAATGAAAAGATTTAGTGAGAAGCGATAAAGTATTTGAGTCGATTCCTTTTAAAATATGAGAATCAGCAAATAAAAACTTAACTCCTGAATCTTTTAATATTGATGCTATATCTTCTTTTGAGAAGTCTACAAGTATAGGAACAACCACAGCTCCGTAGCTTACTATAGATATGTATGTTAAAGCCCAATTAACGGAATTAGCACCGCATAGAGCTATTTTTTCACCTTTATGTATATCAAGCTTTTTAAAACCTATATGTATTTTTAGAATATTTTTAGCTATATCAGAATATTTTAATATATTATTAGTACCGTAATCAGCTAATGCATTAATATCCCAATTTTCTTTTATAGTATTTTGAATATAGTCGCTTAGTCTTTCTTTAATCATATTTTATCTCCTCCCCCTCAATATGTATTTTTCATATATAAAATATAACAAAATTAGAAAATGTTAGCAACATATCTAAACATAAAAACTGCATGACATACATTAGATATTATTAAAAGTGAGTAAAATAAAGGTAAAAATAAAGTATATCTTCTGTTTGCTTCATACATAGCAAGCCTATAAAATACCATTGCTATATTCAAAAGAAGAAAACCTGTTAAATATAATATCGCTCCGTATTCTCCTACGGCAGTAGCTATTTTTGATATAGCTATAAGCCAAACCCAATTTAATAAAAAATAATATATTGTTTCAGTAGCGCCTCGCCATCTGTATCCGAATACGCTTCTTAAAGTAATACCTAGTGCGCAAAGTCCTGTAATAATACCAAAGAAGCTCCAGCCCCAACCATTTTGTAATGATATTAAACATGGCGGAATGTACACTCCCCATATCATCATAATAAAAAAAGCATGGGATAATATATAAAAAACCTTTTTTGCTTTATTATTAAAAGGGAAAAAATGATATATTGAATTTATTATATAAAATATTGTTAAAAAACTTGAGTATAGAGAAAATGAAGTAATTTCCCTTGCAGTTTTAGAATTAATTATTAAAAGCACTAAGACAGCTATTGCAGAACTAGCACATATTATGCATATAACTGCACTTATCTTAGAAACAGAATTCTTTACTATATTATTATTCAAATCAGCGTTCATAGTGTTTTATATAATAAACCTTATTTATAATAAAGTAAATGGTAATTTATAACTATTTTTCATATTAAAATAATTGTTCAATTTAAAAATTTCATTATAAAAATATAAAATTATACGATATAATAAAATTAAGATTATTTTTTGATAAGTACAATTAAATATAATAGGTATATAAAATGATATTAAACAGTGAATTAAAACAAAATATTTTAAATAGGTTTAAAAATAAAAAAATAGCAGTTTTGCATGGCGGATTAAGCTCCGAAAGAGAAGTTTCACTCAGAAGCGGACAGAATGTTTATAAGGCATTAACCAGCTTCGATGAAATTAAAGATAATTGTATTTTAATAGATGTTAAAGATTCTTATGAGTTGGTAAAAACATTGAAAGAAAATAATATTGAATACTGCTACAATATTTTGCATGGTACTTCAGGAGAGGACGGAACTATTCAGGGTCTTTTGGAGAGTCTTAATATTAAATATACAGGTGAAAATATTTTAGTAAGTGCCGTTTGTATGAATAAGGTTTATACTAAAAGAATATGGAAGTCATCAAATGTATCTACTGCAGATTTTATGATTCTTAAAGATGTTAAAGAAATTAATGATAATAATGTGAAAGGAAGCTTACTTTCTTTTAATTTCCCTATAATATTAAAGCCTATATCAGACGGCTCAAGTGTGGGAGTTCATTTGATAAAGACAAAATCAGAATTTGAAAATGTAGTAAAAGATATAAAAGATATTCAAAATTATTTTTTAGAGCCTTATATAAAAGGAAAAGAGATTACAGTTGGATTAGTAAAACAAGATGATGATAATACTTATGTCTTTCCAATATTAGGGATAAATCCTAAAAATGAAATATACGATTATGAGGCAAAATATACACCAGGAAAAACAGAAATGGAAATGCCTGCCAAATTATCAAAAGAAATGGAAAACAAAGTGGTAGAAACATGTAAGAAGGCTTATAGAGTTTTAGGCTGCAGCGGACTTTCAAGAATAGATGCTATAGTCGGCGATGATAATGAAGTTTATCTTATGGAAGTAAATACTCAAGGCGGTATGACAAATACTTCTGATATACCTGCAATGGCCAGGCATATAAATCTTGATTTTAATGATCTTGTTTTATATATATTAGGTCTTTTAAAATAATATTTGTTATTAATTAAATAAAAAAACAGATATGCTTGGTATTTATTTGCATATCTGTTTTATTATGTACTGAAAATTTTAAAGTTTCTCAACCGCGAGCTGCGGCACCTTCCCGCACGGTACCGTTTCATATTATCAAACGCCATCTATACGTGCGGCTGATTACTCATTATTGTATAAAAATCAATAATTTATATTACATATAAAACATATTTAAGTAATACTAAATAATATTTTATATTATAAAAAAATATTATTTAAATTAATAAAAAAGCAAAAATTGACAAAATATATTTGTTTAGCTATATATTAATTTTTTATATCATAGTCATTAAATTTGAATAATCGTTTTTATATTCCATTTGATCAAGCATTACAGAAATCTCTCCTCTATGATGAGTTCCATGATTTAAGGCATGCATTATTAAATGATATCTAGGCTTTTTTATTACCGCATTAGGAATAATTACTTTTCCTGATATATTAAAATCTTCTATACTATTAACAATGGCTATTATAACATCATCTAATTTTTTTCTTATATCTATTAAACTGTTTAAATCTTCATCTATATTTATATTGAAAGTAAAATCTTCATTCAGATAGTTTAATATATCTTCATTTTCTATTTTCTTTTTGCTTGAATATTTTCTGTATACATTAAAGAAATATATATCGCATTGAATAATATGTTTAAATGTTCCAAGCACAGATTTGAAATATGCATTAGTTTCTTTTATTAAATCTTCTTCTTTGACTGTAATAAGAATTTCTATAAGTTTTTTATTGGCATTCTTATTGTATAAAGCCATCATATTCATGATTTTTTTTGCTGTTTTATCTATAGGTTTTTTGTTTGCATTATTTTCTATATTTCTCTTTTTTTCATCTATTTTTTTATTTACTTCTTCTGTGGTATTTTCTTTTCTTGCATTTAAAAGATTAGACTTCATTTCTTTTACTTTATCTGTAATATTTTTCTTCTCTTCCTGAAGTTTTTTTAATTGATTTGTTTTTAATTCTTTAACATTCTTTTTTAAATCTTTAGTTATTGATAATTTAATTTTTTCTATATCTTTTATTTTTTTGTCTAGTTTTTTTGATTCAGTTTCTATTTTTCTGGCAAGCTCTTTAACTTTATTATCTATCATATAGGTAAGTCCCAATAAATATTTTTTTATATTATATTATTTTATTTTGATAATTCAATATTGAATATGATTTTGTGTTAATTAATCTTTATAATTTTCTTTTTTATCTATATATTTTCTTACTAGAGTTTTGATTCTATCGTATTTAAAACCCTTACGCATCAATGTCTTTATAATATAATCTTCTTTTCTTTCTTTATGTTCATATAGTTTATAATATTTTCTTATAGCATCTTTTAAAGCTTTATCATCTATTTTATCGCTTATAGAATTTTGAGCTTTTTCTATCAAACTTGGCTTTACTTTATTTTTCTTTAAATAATCTATTATATGTCTTTTGCTTTTGCCTTTAAGCTTTAAACTATTAATTGCTATCTTTACGAATCTTTTATCATCTATAAGATCATATTCTTTGCAGTAATTTACGGCATGCCTAATAAATCTTTTTTTATGCCCTTTTTTTGTGAGTTTCTCTCTAAGCATACCCTCGCTTATAAATCCGCGTTTCAATATTGATACAGCAGATTTTCTTGCAGCAGATTCAAAAGCTCTGAATCTTATATGAGGTATTTCATCGTATTCAAGCTCCATTCCCTCGTATAAATCCAGTTCATAGAGTCCGTTTTTTGGTATAGTGAATACATCTCCGCCTGATACTTTGATATGTATCTTATCGCCTTTTAATTTCATTTTTACAATAACCATAATAAAAACAGTATAATAAATATAAATAGTTTTTCAAGTATAATTTAAAATTTATTTCTTATATGATAAAAGAAAATCTATATCTTCAGAACTCAATATCTGTTTAGGTATTATTATAGCAGACATTTCATCTATATAAAAAAATACACATTTATTTGTAGAGTCTATTTTTTTAATTTCATCTTTATTGAAACTGCTTGTTCCTCTCTCTTCTTTGAAAACTACTTTATTATCATATATGGTTAATTCTTTATCTCCGAAAACTTTATCCAATTTACCGCTTCTTACATACTCTTTTACTTTTTTAACAATCTTTTTTTCAAGGCGTTTTTTATATGTGAATATTTGAAGAATAGAAAAAGCAGATACAAGTAAAGCTATTACTACTATTAAAAAAGCATTATCTCTAAAATATATTGCCATAGATGCAAATACTACAATATACAATACTACAAGTATTATAATGGTTTTTTTTACTGATGAATTCATATTTGAATTTGATTTCAAATAATGAAGCTGAAAATCTATAAAATCATCTTCTGTCAATCTATATTTATATTCTTTTTTCATTATTCAGTTTCAATACCTTTTATTATTTTTAATTTTATTAGTATAGTATAATTGAATGTTTTTTCAAGTATTAGTTTATTTTATTATTTCCAATTTTTATTTGCAAGCTTATCGAGATTTGTTTTTTTATATTTTTCTCTTAATGTAATTGAAGGTATCCACCAAGCTGCATCAAAAACTTTTTTCTTGATTGATTCAATCTTTTCTAAATATATATTATAATCATCATAAGTTTTCATCACATATACACTATAAGCATAAAATGCATGTTTATCTCTGTCTATTTCAACATCTAATTTTTTCATTAGTCCATGACATTTTTTATAGAATTCATTTTTATTATCAGCTTTATAATTATTGAATACAAATAAAAAAGAATTGAAATTATAATAACTGGATTCTTTTAATAGATTAATATTTTTTTCTTTATAAAAGTTAAATATATTGCTGAATACGGATAAAGCATCCGATACAGTTTTTTCATCTTTTTCTATAGAATGAACTGCTGATGACTTTCTTTGAACATAATAATATTTAGCATTATTATTGTAATACATTTTTGGATTATAAACTAAATATTTATAAAAGAATTCACTATCTTCAGCTACTATATAATTTTGAAATTTTAAATTATTATTTGTAATGAATGCTTTTTTATATAATTTATTCCAAACAGCAACAAGAGGATATTCAGGAGTATTTTCTTTTTCTATTGTGCTTACATTAAAATTGCTTATTCCTTCAAAACATTTATCTTTAAAATCTTTTTTCCATTTTTCTAATCTATTATGATAATAAGGTTTTATATATCCTTTACTTTCATTAACTGTATATATGTTGTTGGTAAAAACTATATCGGCATCATATTTTTTTGCTGTGGTATATAAACTCTCTAAATAATTATTATCTACAAAGTCATCAGAATCTATAAAAGAAATATATTCTCCATTGCTTGAATTAACACCTATATTTCTTGAAAGTCCTACACCAATATTTTTTTCATTATTTATAAGTTTTATTCTATTATCTTTTTTGGCATATTCTTTTATTATATTTTCTGAATTATCAGAGGAGCAGTCATTAACACATATTATCTCTATATCTTTTAATGTTTGATTTATAATGCTTTCCAAACATTTAGGCAGATATTTTTCTACATTATATATTGGCAAAATTACAGATACTTTAATCATAAAATTATAACCTTATAAATTTTTTATTCCCAAACAATTCTATATTCTTCTTCTGTATTGTATTTACTATATGCCGGATCTGTTATAGTAAATTTTAATTTTATTGAATTATCGGTGAAAGTAAATGTTATAGTAAAGCTATGATTTTCACCGGTAGTATTTGTGAAATCTACTGTTTTTGTGAATACTCTATCTTCAGTATATGAATCAGATATATCAATATAAGCATCTGTAAAATAACTCCATTCAATTTTGTTTTTAGATATGGTGATTTTATTATTTTTATTTTGACTATAATATATTCCTACTCTTTCATAAAATTTTATATTTGTACTATCAGATGTTTTTTGAAAATAAATCTCATTATTAGAATATCTAAATTTACCGTATAGAAAATCTATAAAATAGCTATTAGGAGCAATTCCATTTATAGTTTCTTTTATATCGAAGGAAAATGTTTTATTAGTACTTTCAGTGTCTCCCAAAAAATAAGTTCCTAGATTATTTGCTGTATCTCCTTTGCTTCCTATGAAATTTATATTTCCTGTTTCAAATATTATAAAGTCTAATTTTATATCTTTATTAAAATTGCCTTTAAGAGAATATCGTCCGGCCCTATTTTTTAGTTTTAGATTATCTTTTATTCCTGTAGGCATGTTGCTGCATGATAATGATACTAACAATATTATAGAAGCTAATATAAGATTTTTAGTATATTTCATAAATATGTCCATTTAATTATAAAGCATTACATATTAATTATATAGAAAGAATTTTAAAAGTAAAGTAAATAATATAAAGTTATCATAATATTTTAAAGTTTATGTATATAAATTTTTTACTATTTATGTTATAATTTACTTATATAAGGTATAAAATTTTAGAAGATTAATATATTTTTTATACATATATTTTCAATATAAGGATTTTAGACATGATGAAAAACAAAGAAAGACTTTTATGGATATTTCTTTTAATTTTTGTAGTAGCAATTTCTTTTTTCAATTTTAAAAGTCCTTCGCTTGCAATAGCACAGCAGGGAAATGCTCAGTCTGATAATGATTTTTATTATTACAGCAGATTGTTCCAAAAAGTATTTGCAACATTACAGCAGAATTTTGTTGATACTAATAGTGTAACAACAAAAAAACTTATGTATGGTGCTATAAAAGGTATGCTTGAAGCTACTGAAGACCCATTTACATTTTTACTTGATGAGGAATTAAATACAGCATTAAATACTGAAATGTCTGGTAAATACGGTGGAGTAGGACTTTCTATTTCAAAGAATGCTGATAAAGGCTTAATGGTAGTTTCTCCTATAGAAGATGGTCCGGGTGAAAAAGCTGGTATATTATCAGGCGATATAATAACAGAGATAGACGGAAAAAGCACAAAAGATATGTCTGTTGATAATGCTGCTAATATAATGAGAGGAAAAGAGGGCAGTAAAGTAACTTTAACTATAGTAAGAGAAGGAGTGGCTGAGCCTATTAAATATCCTCTTACAAGAGCAATCATTGAAATAAAAAGTGTTAAATATAAAATGGTTGATAATAATATAGGATATATAAGAATAACTACTTTCGGTGATGATACTGCTAGAGATTTAGAAAATGCTTTAATAGATCTTAAAAAACAAGGTATGAAAAAACTTATTCTTGATTTAAGAAACAATCCTGGCGGAAGACTTGATACTGCTATAAATATAGTAGAAGAATTCCTATCTGAAGGAAAAATAGTTTATACAAGAGGAAGAAGCAGAAATGAAAATCAGGATTATTATGCTTCTAAGAAAGGCGATGAATGGCTTGAAGGCGATACATTAGTTTTAGTTAATCAATACAGTGCTTCTGCTTCTGAAATACTTTCAGGTGCATTACAAGACAGCGGAAGAGCTAAACTTTTGGGTGAAACTACATTCGGAAAATTCAGTGTTCAGTATGTGCTTCCATTAGATGCTAGAGATAATACTTCTTTCAAATTTACTGTAGCACATTATTATACACCAAATGGAAGAAGACTTCATGGTAAAGGTTTAACTCCTGACTTTGTTGTGGTAGAGCCTAAACTTACAAGCACTGATATAACAGCGTTAACAGAGCTTAGAAAAGGCGGACAGATTTCTGCTTATGCTAAAAAATACCCTAATGAAAGTTCAGATGCAACTGCTTTGCCTGCTTTCAAAGAAGAATTAAGAAATCAAAATATAATGCCTAGCGATTATTTACTTGAGCGTTTAATATATAACGAAAGAAACTTAGATAATTATAAAGAGATATATGATCTTCGTTATGATAAACAGTTGAAGGCTGCTATTGAATATTTACAAACAGGTAAAGAGCCTCCTCAAGATAAAGAAGAGCCTAGAGAAAATTGGTCAAATGAAAAAGAAGAAAATTAATAAGTTTTAATTTCTTTAATATAAAAGGTGATAGTATTATTAATATTATCACCTTTTTTAATTGCATAAATATATATTAAATTATTCATATAAAAATAGTATATACCTAAACAACTATATTCTGTCAAAAATTATTTTATTAGTTTTATTATTTGTGGGGACTAGCCCCACCGCTCTGCGTACTTCGTAACACCCCCAGTTCTTTTACCGACGCTCTGCGTGCCGTAGGCAAGGTACCTTTCGGTATTGGTATAAGGCGAAGCCCGCCTGCGGCGAGAACCTTATATCCTCGACAGGCTCGGATACGCTTCGCGAACAACTGCATTTTAACCTAAAATTATGGTATTACACCATATTTGATAGATATTCTTAAAATATAAAGTTCTAGCAATTGCATTTTCGCGAAGCGTGCCTGTGGCAGCTACTTTGACGAAGTCCGCAGAGCGTGTGCGGCAAAAAAGTAGATAATTCTACATAAAGTGTATTGATTGACAAACAATAAAATTGAAAAAACTAAAATTTACAAAATGTAGTTATTTTTGTGTATACCATATATGCCTATATTGACATTTTTATTTTGATAATATATATTATTAAATGAGGTTTTATTTTTATGAAAAGTTGTATTATGTCATTAATTGCATATTCAAACACAACATCATAAATAATATTAAAAAATAATAAAGCTAATGCCAAATTAGTAAGTAAGTACGCATATTTATAAAAATATTAACAATACAATAATGGAGATGTATAATGAAAAAACTAATTTTAATTCTATCATTTTTATTGAGTATCTTTACTATATCTTGTTCAAATAATAATAATAATATATTAGATGCTATAGTAAATAATGATTTAGAAGGTCTCAAAAAATTAATAAACAAAGAAAATATTAATACTGGAATAACCATAAAGGATGAGGTTTCTATATTAGATAGATCTTATGAGATTAATAAAGAAACTCCTATCATATTAGCTGTACTTAGTAGAAATAAAGATATGATAAGATATCTGCTTGATAATGGTGCTGATCCTTCTATTTATGACGGCAGAGAGAGAAATGCTTTTCTTTGGGCTTGCGGTGCAGGTAATGTTGAAATTATACAGATGTTAGTTGAACATGATCCTAATTTAGTTAATTCAAGAACCGGCAATAATGCTAATGGAATTATTATAGCAGCGGATTTTCGTAATATAGATGTATTTGAATATTTAGTAAAAGATTTAGGTCTTGATGTAAATCACATGGATGATTTAGGAGTAACTGCTCTGCTTTTATCTCGTAAAAAAGAGGCTAAAGAAAAATTAATAGAGCTTGGTGCAAAAAGATAAGAATAATAAAAAGTTAGACATAGCAGCCAGTAACTTTAGTTGCTGGCTTATATTGGCGATGCTGTAGGTAAGTCCGCTTATGGTTAGCATAGTAATAATAAAATATAGTTTATAAAAATTGTGAGCCTCTAGCAAATTTATTTGCTAGAGTTTGTTAGCGAACAATTTTTATTGATAATAATAGGATTCAAATGATAAAAAAATATATTGTCTTAATTATTGTTGGAATAGTTTTAATGGTAAATATTTCTTATGGTATATCTCAAGATGAAAGAAATTTTTTGAATGCCTGCCATTATGATTACATTGATGAAATTGAAAAATTAATTGATAAAGTTAATATTAATGTTCAAGATGAAGAAAAAGGATATACTCCTTTAATGAATGCTATAAGAGGAAGAAAAATAGAAACTGTTAAAATTTTATTAGAACATAATGCAGATGTTACTAAAATAAAAGATAATAGCGGAAGAAATGCATTTTTCTGGGCTGCTGCTTTAGATGAACTTGAAATGTTAAAATTATTTGAAAAATATAATCCTGATTTTAATACTGTAGATAATGACGGTGCTACTGCTTTATTTTATGCTAGTAAAATAGAAACTATGGATTATCTAATAAAAAATGGTATTGATGTTAATAAAAAAGATATAACTGGAAGAACTGCTTTAATACAATATTCTTTAGCATACCAAAGCCAAAATATTGTAAAGTTTTTAATTGAAAACGGCGCAGATGTTAATGCTCAGGATAATGAAGGAATAACAACATTGATGTTTGCTGTTAAGGATTATAATATTGAAATAGTAAATATGTGCTTATCAGCAAATGCCAATCTTCATATAAAAGACAAAGAAGGAAAAACAGCTTTATTTTATACATTATTATATTTTTATGCTATAGATTATGGTAAAAATATGACATATAATATGTTTGGAAAAATTAATGCTGACATAAGTGAATTTATAACAGGGAATAGAAAAAAAGAACAAGAAGAAGCAACTAAAAATGTTATTAAATTTGTAAAGCTATTAACAGATAATGGTGCAGATATCAATTCACAGGATAACAAAGGAAACACTTTATTAATGTATGCTGTAACCTTTAAATATAAACCTCTTGTAGATGAGATATTAAAATTCAATCCTGATCTTAATATAAAAAATAAAGAAGGTAAAACAGCTAGTGATATAGCAAAAGAATACGGTTATAAAATAGTATAATAGTGAATGTTTTATAAATTTGTAATATTTATGTTTTAATTTATATATAAGGATAAGAAAAAATTAAAACTATATAGAACTAATAAAAAACTTGTGAATGTAGTAAAAAATAAGTTTTTTATATATAATAAAAAATGTAGGTAAGACACACTTGCATGGGGTATAACAACAAGATAAAAAATTACTAGCTTTAGACTAACAAGTTTTTACATTTAATAAATAGGTTTTTAATATGCACTTTTTGCAACTTTTTGCGGCGGGAAAAAGTTGCAAAAATATAAAATTTATTGATTCTTATAATTTTAATCAGTAGTAAGAATTTAATAATTGTTATTTATAAGCAAGGAGTTATCATGAAAAAAATTATTTTGTTTCTTTTAAGCATTAATTTATTATGGGCATTTCCGCCTAGTGAAGCGTATTTTTCTGAACTTTTAAGTGATAATGGTAAAGTGACAAAAAATACACTTAAAGTAAAAAAACTTGACGGCACTTATTCTGCTGCTCAAATTTATTTTGATGGTGAAATTACATTAACAGGAGTGTTGGAAAGAACTGATAATTCTGATGTTGATACTATTTATAGTGCTTTAAGATTTTATCCTGATAATAATATTGATTTGCCTTTTTTATTTAGCACATCTTACCATAATATAGATGATTATAAAGAATTTGAAAGATTAGACTTCGGAGTTTTATTAGAAAATATTAAAGTAAAATTACCAGAACCTTTAAATAAAAGATTTTTAGGTGCTGCTGCTGTAAGGGCGGAGGTAACAATAAGAAACTATTCTTTTTATGGAGAAGGTGAAGCAGGAAGAGAGGCTTATGGCGATCTTGTAAATATTAAATTACTTGATGATGTACAAATAGAATATTTTTCTAAAGATAATTCTTCTGACGTTTATTATCATGCTGGAAATTCTTATTATATTAAACTTGAATATAATTCTAAAGATGATTATGTGAATATAAGAGATAAAGCAAATGGAAAAGTAATAGGAAAGATTTTGAAAAACGATATGATTAATAATGGAGGGATTTTATTAGCTATTGATGATTATTATGGAAGTGGAGAGAAAGATTGGTGTGAAGTATATTATATGCCTCCAAATGCTAAAGACGGAAAAGATGCAATTTACGGCTTTGTGCATAGTTCACAGATAAAATAATAGAAAATTAAAACTATATATAACTAATAAAAAAATTGTGAATGTAGTAAAAAATAAGTTTTTTATATATAATAAAAAATGCAGCAAGACACACTTACGGGGGCATAACAACAGAATAAAAAATTACAAGATTTTGAAAACTATATAACAAAAAAGTGAGCCGAGCACAGACGTGCTTATTCACTACTTTAAGGCGACCGAGTAGGCACCTTCGGTGGGCGACCTGGTAGGCACCCTTTGGGTGACATAACAACAACCAAGCGAGCCAAGCCAGTGAATAAGTTTACTTATTCACTACTTTAAGGCGACCGAGTAGGCACCTTCGGTGGGCGAGCATAGCAACAATAGGAGTTATTACAATGAAAAAAATTATTTTATTTCTTTTAAGCATTAATTTTTTATGGGCATTTCCACCTAGTGAAGCATATTTTTCTGAACTTTTAAGCGATGATGGTAAAGTGACAAAAAATACACTTAAAGCCTATAATGTAGAAAGTTATGGTATGGTTTATTTTGATGGAGAGATTACATTAACAGGAGTTCTTGAAAGATCTGATAATTATGATATGGGAAATAATTATACTGCTTTAAGATTTTATCCTGATAATAATGTAGATCTTCCTTTTTTATATGCTTCATCTGAAATGGATTTGAAAAATCAAGGTGCTTTTAAATATGGTGATTCTTGGGATTTTAGCGGCGTTGAATTTGACAGATTGGAATTCGGTGTTTTATTAAAAAATATTGAAGTAAAATTACCAGAACCTTTGAATAAAAGATTTTTAGGTACTGCTGCTGTAAGAGCTGAAGTTACAATTAGAAATTATCGTTTTTATGGAGAAGGTGAAGCATCTAGAGAGGCTTACGGTGATATTGTAGGTTTTAAGGCTTTAGGTGATGTAGAAACAAGGTATTTTAGTAAAAATAATTATAATGTAGGAGATGTTTCTTACAACGAACTTCAATATAATTCTAAAGATGATTATGTGAATATAAGAGATAAAGCAAATGGAAAAATAATAGGAAAGATTTTGAAAAGAGATATGATTTATAATGGTGGAATTTTATTATCTATCAATGGAGAAGGTATTGATTATGAGAATTATCAAGATATCGAAACAAAGTGGCTTGAAGTATTTTATCTTCCTCCAGAGGCTGAAGACGGAAAAGATGCAATTCATGGCTTTGTGCATGGTTCACAGATAAAACTTGAAAACGGAGGCTATTAAAAGAGCATATCAACAGAATAAAAAATTACGAGCAGCAACTGACAAAGGAAGTTGCTAGAGCTTATTGGCGAGTAATTTTTTATATATTAACAGGAGTTATTCAATGAAAAAAATTATTTTATTTCTTTTAAGCATTAATTTTTTATGGGCATTTCCGCCTGATGCGGCACACTTCAATGAACTTTTAAGTGATAATGGTAAAATGACAAAAAATACACTTAAAGTAAAAAAACTTGATGGCACTTATTCTGCTGCTAAAATTTATTTTGATGGGGAGGTTACATTGACAGGGGTACTTGAAAGAGCTGATGATTTTGAGACTAATAATGCTTTAAGATTTTATCCTGATAATAATATTGACTTGCCTTTTTTATTTAGTACAGATTCCCATAATATAGATGATTATAAAGAATTTGAAAGATTAGACTTTGGTGTTTTATTAGATGATAAAAATTTAAATTTACCATCTCCTTTGAATAAAGCATTTTTAGGAGTATCAGCTGTAAGGGCGGAGGTAACAATAAGAAACTATTCTTTTTATGGTGAAGGTGAAGCAGGAAGAGAGGCTTATGGAGAGCTTGTAAATTTCAAACTATTGGGAGATATTAAAACAGAGTATTTTACTAAGGATAATTATGAATTTAAAGGAGAAGCTATTTATAGTATTCTTGAATATAATTCTAAAGATGATTATGTGAATATAAGAGATAAACCAAATGGAAAAATAATAGGAAAGATTTTGAAAAATGATATGATTAATAATGGTGGACTTTTATTGGAAGTTGATATTAACGGCGATTTAAGTGATTGGGAAAAAAACTGGATTGAAGTGTATTACTTACCTCCTGATGATAATGACGGCAAAGGTACGATTTATGGCTTTGTTCATGGTTCGCAGATAAAACTTGTAGATATTTTAATAAATTAAATGATTATTTTGTTGTATATCTTTTTTCTAATAAAGGAAGTGAGGCAATATTGTTGGATTTTATTAATTACTAACAAGTTTTCACATTTAATAAATAGGTTTTTAATATGCACTTTCGTGAAGCGTGCCGACGAAGTCCACCTCGCGAAGCGTGCCTTTGGCAGGTGTTGGGGTGCATAGCAACAAACAAGTGAGCCGAGCCAGTGAATAAGTTTACTTATTCACTACTTTAAGGTGAGGTGAGCATAGCAACAATAGGAATAATTTTATGAATATAGGTGCTGTAAGATCAATCCCTACAATGTTTTTTCTAAACTTCTTTACTTTAGGAATATACCATTTCTATTGGATTTATTATATTACTTTAGAAGTGAAGAATTTTACCAAAAGAAAAGATATATCTCCTTCATTAGAACTTTTACTTAGTATTATAACATGCAATCTTTACAGCATATTTTGCTATAATAAATACGGAAATATTATTCATAAAGAAATAGCTTTAAAAATTGATGAAAACGATAAAAATGATGTTACTCAAACAGTTATGGTTTCATTTATTATTGTATTATTTGTAGGTATGCCAATTATAGGAGGATTAATATTTGCTTTTGTTATGGGAGTATTGGTAAGCGGTATGGCAGTACTTTATGGAGGAGCATATGATAGTTTTACTTTGAATCCTGAAGTATTATTAGTATTTGCAGGTACTATATTGGCACTCATTATTATTGTTATAGTAATTACTGCTATGTTACTCATTCCTGATATTATTATGCAAAAGAAATTAAACACTATATGGAAGAAGGTAAAAGAAGCTCATTATAATAAAAATTAATTTTTATTACAAATAATTTTTATAATTCATTTAATTATTAAAAAGTAACTATATATAGTTTTTACTATTTTTAATGTAAATATTTGTATATAATTTCATAGATAAAAATCAAAATATTGTTTATAATATTTCCATTGGGTTTGTATATGAATATTAGTAATTTTAATAGTATTATAATTAATAATTTAAATTTGGTAATGTATTATTTGTCTTTTTTAATAATATTAGCCATAATGCTTTTTTTATATAAAAAATCGAATAGAGATAAATTAAAAGATGTATTAGAGTTTTTACATAAATATTATAATATATTTTTTATAATTTTATTTCTCATATCTTTATTATTATTCAGCGGTGTTTATTTTACACATTCAAAAAATGTAGAAAACAGATTTAATAATGCTCTTCAATCATATGAAAAAAGCATGTCTAATATATTTTATAATTTATCCGTATCAACAAATAATCAAACAAATGAAAACATAGTATCTAGTAATGAAACTTCTTCAATATCTGTAAGTACAATGGATAGAATATCAATAAACAATAATAATATTATGAATATGTGTGAAGGAGATGGTTTTGATTTATTAAAAAAATCTTTTGAAATAGGTTTGGATTTATTAAAGGCTTCGCTTTCAGAAACAATGAAAGATTCAAATGATGTACTAACATTCTGGTTTGCATTCTTATCAGTGATAATGGTTGTATTTACTTTTGCAGGAATTTTAATTAATAATAATGTTTTGGAACAGTCTAAAGAACAATTAAATATTTTGAAAAAAGAGATAGATATTAAAAAAAATGAAATGGAAAAAGACTTTGATAATTTCAAAAAAGAACAATTTGGAAAGATAGATGATGATATAAATAAAAAGTTAAAAAATATAAAAGATGAAGTTTCGGATTATATCAATAGCATTAAAGATGAATATAATAAAGAATTTGAGGATCAAAGTAAAAAAATAACTATTAATATAGATGATATTCTAAAAGAGAATAGAAGAATAGTAGAGCGTGAACATAATGAGTTAATTCAAAATTTAAAATCAAAATATAATGAATTAGAAAAAAAATATAATGATGCAATAGAAAATATAAAAGAAGAAAGTAGAGTAGAAACGAAAAAATTAGTAGATGAGAGTAATAAAAATATGCAAATATCAAATTTATTAAATTTAGGTATTCAAGCTGCTAATATTCAAGATTATAAACTAGCAGAAAAATATTTTTCAGATATTATTAATTTGGATAATAAAAATGAAAATGCTTATTATAATAGAGCAACATCGAAATATAAACTTACTATGTATAGAGAAGCTATAAAAGATTATGATAAAGCTATAGAATTAAATCAAAATAAAGCAGAGAATTATTTTGGTAAAGCAACAAGCTATTTGAGATTAGGACTTTATAAAAAAGCTATAGAATATTATGATAAGGCTATAGAATTAAATCCTAATTATTCGGAAGCTTATAGTAATAGAGGTAATGCTAAAAATAATTTATATGATATTGATAATAATATATCTTATTTAGAAGAAGCAATAAAAGATTTTAATAAATCAATAGAATTAAATCCTAATAATTCAGTGGCATATAATAATAGAGGAAATTCTAAAAACTATCAGGGTAAATATGATGAGGCAATAGAAGATTTTAATAAATCAATAGAATTAAATCCTGATAATTCAGAAGCTTATTTTAATATAGGAAATACTAAAGGATTACAAGGTAAATATAGTGAGTCTATAGAATACTATAATAAGTCTATAGAATTAAATCCTAATATATCTAAATTTTATCTTGGAAGAGCTGTTATAAAAATAGAATTATTAAATAATATTAATAATAAAAAACTAAATAAAAACAAAAAAGATTTTGAAGATGCATATAATGATTTATATACAGCATACAATTTAGCTGACGAACAATTTAAAGAAACAATAAAAAATCATATTATTGGTATGGCTAGAGAAGGAAATGAAGTAGCAATACAATTCTGTAAAGATAAAGGCTGCGATATTAAATAGCGGCAAAGATTGATTATATTTGTAACTATTCTTAAATAAATAAATTTTATGTGCTTTTGTAACTTTGACGAAGTCCGGGAAAAGTTGATAAAAAATAAGTTAAAAATTTTTTATTTATATAGTTTCCCTCTAAACTTTTATATTTTATTCTAAAATTAGAATTTTAATAAAGATAAAAAATTTAAATGGCTGTGTTTTAGAATGAATTTTTTCTAATTCCCCGCCCTTTATATTTTATTGCCTTATTCTGTTATTTTTGTTTTTTGTTTCTTTATTGTTTAAAAAGAAATGTTAACGCCCACCCAAATGATTTTTAAATTTAAAATCTATTTAACGTGCCTTTAATGCATTTAAAGTTTAAAAGAAATAAAAGTTTATATATAGCTTTAACAAGTTAATATAAAAAAATCCTTGACAATTAATGTTATATCGTTTATGATATTTATATCATATTGGATAGTGATTGTTTTTTTATCTTTTAAGACAAGCTAAACCTATTTATATAAAGACGAAATTCGGAAGTATTGTATATTTTGTTTTTATATAAATAGGTTTTTATTTTTTAGGAGAACTCCTTATGAAAGTAGCAAAGATACTTAATAATAATGTCGTTGTTGTTTTTGAGAATGGTAAAACAGAAAAAATTGTTATGGGAAGAGGTATAGCTTTTGGGAAAAAAGTGGGAGATATTATAGATGAAGAAAAAATTGATAAAACTTTTCTATTAGAAAATTCAGATAATAATAGCAAACTTCAGCAATTATTAAAAGATATACCAACAGAGTATCTTAATACTACAGAAAAAATTATTAAATATGCTAAAACTAAGGCGGAAAGAAGTTTAAACGATTTTTTATATATAACTTTAATGGACCATATATATATGGCTGTATCAAGAACAAAAGATGGTATAAATATAAAAAATATGATGCTTTGGGATATAAAAAAATTCTATAAAGATGAATATAATATAGGATTAAAGGCTTTGGATATTATAGAAGAAGATTTTAATGTAAAACTTTCAGAGGATGAGGCAGGATTTATAGCTTTGCATATAATAAATGCCCAGATAGATGGCGATGGATTAATAGATGAAATAGAAAAGGCTACTAATTTAATATATGAAATAACAAAAATAGTTAAAAATCATTTTAATACAGAATTTGATGAAGATTCTTTATATTATAATAGATTTTTAACACATCTTAAATTTTTTTCTTTAAGATTATTCAGTAAAAAATTATATGATACTAAAAATGACGGAGATTTATTATCTATTCTAAAAGATAAATATCATGAATCTTATGAATGCACATTAAAAATAGTAAAATATATATTAGATTTATATTCTTATTCTTTGAGCGAAGAAGAACAAGCATATTTAACTATACATATAGAAAAAGTAAGCAGAAAAGAATGAATATTTAATTAAAGGAGATATTTATTATGGATTATAAAAGTTTATCAAAAGATCTTATTCAAGAATTAGGCGGAAAAGAAAATATATTGGAAGTTACTCACTGTTTTACAAGACTGAGATTTGTATTAAAAGATTCTTCAAATATAGATAGAGAAAAAGTAAAAAGTATGAGCGGAGTAGTTACAATAGTTGAACATGGAGGCCAGTTTCAAGTTGTATTTGGAAATAAAGTTGGAAAAGTTTATGATGCAGTAAAAGAGTTTATAGATGTAGAAAAATTAAATTCTTCTGAAGAAAAAGAGAAAACTTCTATTTTCAATAAAATTTTAAATAGTTTTGCTGCTATTTTTACTCCGGTTGTTCCTGCAATAGCTGGTTCAGGTATGTTAAAAGGTATCATAGCCATATTTGTTATGATATTTGCTTCAAAAGGTATAGATATAAAAGAGTCTCATACTTATATTATATTGAATGCTGCTTCTAATGCCGTTTTTTATTTCATGCCTATTATATTAGGTTATACTTGTGCTAAAGTATTCAAATGCAATGAATTTATATCTATGATAATAGGGGCAACTATGTGTTATCCGGATATAGTTTCTCTTATGGGTATTGAAGGTAATGTAAATTTATTTGGAATAGTGATTACAAAAGCAAATTATACATCATCAGTTATTCCTATAATAATAGCAATATTTATATATTCTTATGTTCAAAAATTACTAGAAAAAATTATTCCAGATGTTGTAAAAATTATTTTAGTGCCTACATTCGGTTTATTAATAATGATACCTGCTACTTTAATGGTTTTCGGACCTATAGGTATATATATAGGTAATTTTGTAAATTGGTTCTATTATTTAATTATGAATTTCAGTCCTATATTATTGGGTGCTTTTATTGGTGCTATGTGGTGTGTATTGGTAATATTTGGAGCTCACAGAGCTATAGTTCCTATAGGAATAAATGACGTTGCTATGACAGGAAAACAAAGTTTGCTTGCATTTGCCGGTGCTGCCAATTTTGCACAGGCAGGTGCGGCATTAGGAATATTTTTGAAAACAAAAAATAAACAATTAAAAACAATTTCAGCTTCAGCCAGTATAACAGCTTTATTTGGTATAACAGAACCAGCTATTTACGGAGCAACATTAAGATTAAAAAAACCAATGTTATGTGCTATCATATGCGGAGCTATAGCAGGCGGTGTTATGGGATGGGGCGGTTCATATGGAACAGCATTTGCCAATCAGGGAATACTTACAATAGCCGTTTATGCAGAAGCAGGTGCTAAAGCATTTATATCATACTTAGCTGGTATAGCTATAGCATTTTTTGGTTCAGCAATTTTAACTTATATAGTTGGATTTAAAGATATAACAGAATAATTAAAATACTAAAGGATGATTATATGAATAAAACATTTCCAAAAGATTTTTTATGGGGAGCATCTTCTTCAGCTTTTCAAATAGAAGGAGGATGGAATGAAGATGGAAAGATAATGACCGTTGCTGATTTTAATTCTTTTAAAAAATCAGATATTCAGGCAGACAGTAAAATAGCAAGCGATTTCTATCATAATTATAATTCTGATATAGAACTTATGAAAGAGATGTCAATAAAAGCTTATAGATTTTCTGTATCTTGGGCCAGGATATTTCCAAATGGAAAGATAAATAATAAAGGGATAGATTTTTATAATAGATTAATAGATAGTTTATTGGAGAAAGATATCATTCCTTTAGTAACATTATATCATTTTGATTTGCCTTATAATTTGGTAGAAAAATATAATGGATGGGAATCTAGAGAATGTATATATGAATTTGAAAAATATGTTAGGGTTTGTTATGAGAATTTTGGCGATAGGGTAAAATATTGGCAGCCTAATAATGAACAAAATCTCATGATAAGAGTTAATGAGAGAATGAATATTAATGATCAAGATGAAAGCATAAAAAATTTCATAGAAAAAATTAGAGCACAAATGGATTATAATATGTTTGTAGCTCATGCTTTGGCTGTTAATGCTTGTCATGAAATTATCAAAGATGCTAAAATAGGACCAGCAGTTTCATCTACTGTAACATATCCATATACAAATAAGCCTGAAGATGTATGGGCTGCTAGAATGAATAATTATTTCAAAACAGATTATGCTTTGGATATATATTATAATGGTGAATATCCTGGATATTATAAAAAATATTTAGAAGACATGAATATTATGCCTATTATGAATAATGAAGATGAGAAGATACTTAAATCTGCCAAGATAGATTTTATAGCGTTAAATTACTATAGAACTTTAACAGCAAGATTTTTACCTGAAGATAATGAGCATAAAAAAGGTACAAGAGTTAATGATATAGATTTTGATTTGTATGGATATTGGAAAATAGAGAGAAATCAAAATTTGAAAGCTACTGAATATGGTGCCCAAATAGATCCTGTTGGTCTTAGAATAGTACTAAATGAATATTATATGAGATACAGATTACCTTTGATTATAACAGAAAATGGACTTGGTGCACATGATACATTAACTGAATATGGTAAAGTTCATGATGATTACAGAATAGATTATTTAAGAGAGCATATAAAAGCTTGTAAATTAGCCATAGAAGATGGAGTAAATTTAATAGGATATTGTCCATGGTCTGTTATGGATTTAATGAGTTCTCATCAAGGTTTCAGAAAAAGATACGGATTTATATACGTAAATAGAGATGAGCATGATATTAAAGATCTATCAAGAATAAAAAAAGATAGTTTTTATTGGTATAAGAAAGTAATAGATTCCAATGGTGAAGATTTAGATTGATAATTATTGCGCACGGTCCATAAAATTTAAAATGTAAACTTATTTAAAATCATAATTAAAACTATATAAAAAAATATATTTACCGTGCGTTAATAAAAATTTTCAATATAATAACCGCTTGGGTGGGTATTAAAATAACAGAGTAAAATAACAAAATAAAATATATAAAAATAGCAGTTAAGATTTTAAATTTAAAGGGTGGGGAGTTAGAATAAAATTTGTTTTTTTAATCTTTTCTAATTTCCAGCCCTTTATATTTTATTGCCTTATTCGGTTATTTTTGTTTTTTGTTTCTTTGTTGTTTAAAAAGAAATTTTAATACCCACCCAAGTTTTATTTAAATTTATAATGCATTTACAAACAAAATTAAGAATATTATTTTATTTGAAATATAGTTTTTATTATATTTATTGATTCACTTACCGTGCGTTATCTAATCTCATAATCATCATCTACATTAAAACCTAAATTTACTTCAAGATTTTCTAACTTTTGATTTTTCTTTTCATAGTCAGCTTTAATCTGAGAATATATATTGTATCCTGCACTCATATTTATAAATCTTAAATATATATCATTTTCCTTGCCGTTAAATGCCCCTTCTCTAAAAAGTTCAAATAGATAATTATTGATTAAATGATATGTATAAAGCTGAGTTTTGTATACAGAACAATTTTTTTGAGATGACTGAAAATTGAAATTAACAATTTCTCCAGAATGAAGCTCATTATAAAATTCATTATCAGCACATATTTCAGGTAAGAATAAAAATAAATCACTTGCAAGACTATAATCCTTTGTAAGCTCTTCTGCTAAATTTCCTAATTTATCATAAGATTCTTCGGACTCTTTTAAATTTAAAACTATATTTGAATATTCTCGAATAAATTTTAAAATCTCATCATTACTGAATGGATAAGGAGTATAAGTCTCATTATCCTGCACTAAAAAGAAAAACTGCTTGTCTGATGAAAAATCTGTTTCATCCCAAGTTTTTACATATTTATTCATTTTTTCAGCAAGCTCTGGTATATTAACATCATTGATTCTAAGCTCTCCTATAGAATAGTCGTTACCTGCCTTAGCTCCGTATATTTTAATGTAGCATATTTTTTGATTTCCTATTCTTTTTAAAATGTCATCTTTGAACATATCCCAATAAATATTTACATTTTTAGGCTTTCCATTATCGCCGCCCATATTAACTAAATTACTTGTATAAACTTTCCATTTATGTTTTTTACCGGCAAATTCAGTTTCTACTTCATCAAGTATTCTGTTTTCATTCATAGCTTTTATGCCTGTCATTATACCGAATATAAAACTTCCATTTGAAAGCCCTACAGAAGTATTAGCATCTTTTCCTGCACTGGCACAGCATTCAAATATATTTCTGTCCCAATCAGGACTGGATATATAATAGTTTATAACGGCACTTTTATCTGTTATAGTATCAGGATAAGCATTTATAAATATATTCCATTTTTTTATAACAATACTTCCCTCTATTATTTCATTATCTATATCATTTGATAAAATATATGATATATCTTTTATGATAGAATCAGGATCATCAATATTAACGGAATTAGCTTCATAATGCATACTTCCGCCTTGTATATATTCTTTTAAATTATTATATAAATTGTTGTAATAATCATATTCTTCATTGCTTATTAAAGATTTGTTCATTTCTAATGTATACAATGCTCTGTCTATATTTAAATTAGCATTACTCATATCAGATTTTCCTGAATATGCATAAGCTATTTTATAAAACCAAGTATGATGGCTTTTAGTTTCTTCGGATAAAGAATTTAATATTTCTATTGCTAAGTCAAATTCTCCAGTATTATTATATGCTACGGCAAGCTGCCCTTTAATATCATCATTTAATTGTTCTTCAGGTAAGGAAAGTATTAATTCAATAATTCCTTTATGATTTCCTTCTTCATATAATTTGTGAAATTGTAAATCTAATTCTTCATTATTCATACATAATATCCTTATTTGTTATTGGTAAAATATAATATATTTATAATAATAAAACAATATATTTTTATTTAACTTTTTTATGATTTTAGTATATAATAGCACTTAATATCATTATAAGGAGTTATAAAGATGACAAAAGTTGTTTTAATTCGTCATGGTGAGAGTGTTTGGAACAAAGAAAATCTGTTTACAGGCTGGGCAGATGTTACATTATCAGAAAAAGGAATAGAAGAAGCCAAAGCAGGCGGAGCTGAGTTAAAAAAAGCAGGATTTACTTTTGATAAAGCATACACTTCTACACTAACTCGTGCTATCAAAACTTTAAATTTAGTATTAGAAGAAATGGGACTTTTATGGATACCTGTAGACAAATGCTGGCAGTTAAATGAAAGACATTACGGAGCTTTACAGGGATTAAACAAATCACAAACAGCTGAAAAATACGGAGAAGATCAAGTAAAAATTTGGAGAAGAAGTTATGATACTCCGCCTCCAGCATTAGAAAAATCTGATGAGAGATATCCTGGACATGATCCGCGTTATAAAAACTTGTCAGAAAAAGAACTTCCTCTTACTGAATGTTTGAAAGATACAGTTGCAAGAGTAGTGCCTTTCTGGGAAAATGTTATACTTCCAGATATTAAAGCAGGTAAAAAAATCATCATTGCTGCACATGGTAACAGCTTAAGAGCTTTAGTAAAATATTTGGATAATATTTCTGATGCCGATATCACTGAGCTTAATATACCTACAGGAATGCCTTTAGTTTATGAGCTTGATGATAATTTCAAAGCAGTTAATAAACAGTATTTAGGAGATCCTGAAGCTGTTAAAAAAGCTATGGAAGCCGTAGCAAATCAAGGTAAGAAAAAATAAGAATATAAAAATATATAGTTTTTTATTTTCTAAAAATAAAAGGAAGTCTTTAGATAATTAAAGACTTCCTCTTTTTATTAAATTGTATATTTAGTTTTAATTGTTCTTTTTATTTAGAAAACCAAAGATATAAATTATAGGCTCAATAAAAATATTGTATAAAAATCGGCTAATATTTGTTACTAAAAATCTTTTCACTAAAAATATAATAATGAATACACTCTTAATAAGTTCAAAGACTGTATCCAATATAGCAATGAAAATTTTTTCAAAGTCTGTAAATAAAAATAAACTTACATTTGATGCTATAAAAATAATTTTAAGCATATTAAATTCTTATAATAAAAATTGGTATTTAGGAATAATACATTTTAATGATGACATTTTTTGTTGTGATTAATGATTACTTATATAAATTTTCATTATTTAATTCACTTTGAGCAAAATTTCTCAAATAATTTTGAACGAATTCTAAATCTTCTCTTGTATCTATACCATGAAGAAATTTTTTAGTTTCTAAAACTTTTATTTTCATGCCATTATAAAGCCATCTTAATTGTTCTAGCTTTTCTATCATTTCATATTTGCATTCTTGTAAGCTTTCTATCTTTAATAGAATATCTTTTCTAAAAGCATAAACTCCTATATGTTTATAGTATTCAGCACTAATATTCTGATCGAATCTTTTATGAGGTATTGTTGCTCTAGAAAAATACATAGCATAATTATTTATATCAGTAACAACTTTAACAGCATTTTCATCTTTTATTAATGGGCTGTCATCATCTATCTTTGTTTTTAAAGTGGCAATATCAACATTTTCATCATCGAAAGCATCTATTAAAGGATTAAGAACTGATTCATTTATTAAAGGCTCATCACCTTGTACATTTATAATAATATCGCTTTCTATCTTTTTAGCAACTTCTATTATCCTTGAAGTTCCTGAAGTATGATCTGATGAAGTCATTACTGCCTTAGCATTATTCTTTTCACATATATCCATTATTTCTTTAGAGTCGGTTGCAACAATACAGTCATCTATTTTTTTAGCAGCTTTAACATTATCATAAACAGCTATTATTATAGGCTTTCCTAATAATTCATAGGTTAATTTTTTTGGAAATCTAGTTGATTCATATCTGGCAGGTATTATTGCTGTGATTTTAGCCATATTATTACTCCAATAATATTTAGTTTTAATTATTTAGTATTAAGCATTTCTCTGGAAATTTCTATTAATTTTCCTTTAAATTCTTCTATTGTTTTTGATTCTAATAATACAACAGGATACATACTCATTCTTGAAATCTTTGTAAATAAAGAAAGCAAACCTAAGTATTTTTCATTACTATTTTTATTGGTTAAAAACATTGTAAGTAAATGTACAGGTTTTTTATCAAGTGCAGAATAGTTTAATCCTTTCTTTGATACTGCAAATATTATATCATTATCTTCAACTTGATTAGTCCTCACATGCGGAAAAGCTACACCATAACCTAATCCGCTGCTTATAATATCTTCTTTTTTGTACATAGATTCTATTATTTGAGATATATTTATCCTAAGTCCGTTAGCCTCAGAATATATTAACATTTCACTTATAGCTTCTTCTTTGTTGTCAGCTTTTAAATCTAAAATAACATAAGAATTATTTATGTATTTTTCAACATCATTTAATGAAATCATATAATTTAACCTTCATTATATTATATATAATATAATAATTTAATATAAAAAATTTAATATTAAATTCCAAAATTATCTTTTAAATATTCTTTCATAGTATATTTTTTTTGTATTAGTTCTAATGTGATATTAAGCGGATATATAGTTTTATGATTTTTGAAACCAATTCCTATAGTTTCATCATCTAAATCTATATCTCTGGACAATTCCCAATGGCCATTAAATTTTTTCCTTATAACTTCACCTATATACGCACTTATAGAAAATATGAAATTTCTATTATCATCTCTTTCCAAAACCAAATTAATTTTTTCTTTAAAAAATTTGTCTATTTCAAATAAACTTTCTATAGTATAGTCAGCATGATATCCTTCTCGCATCAGAAAATTGCTTATCCAATCAGAGGCCCTTGAAAGTTCGTCTTGGGGTAAAAGATATTTTGGCATAATATAAATCCTCGTTACAATATTACATTTTTTTTATAATATGTCAACTTATAATTTGATATAAAATTACTGTAAATTGGTACTATTCAATAGTTTATAAAACCAAGTATTTTTAGAATTATTCAATGGAAGTGTGTATTTTGTACCATCTATATCTGTAAATACCATTTTATCTTTACTATAATTAATAGTCATTTTTGTATTATCTAAATTTAAATCTTTAACATTATTTGTATTTTTTATATCTTCTATATATTTAGCTTCTTCTATGCTTTTTACCATTTGATTTCCACTTTTATTATTAATAATTCCAGAAATATATGTCAGTTTATTGAAGCTGTTAGTATCTTCTCTTTTTACCAAAATAAAATTTAATGTTTCATTTGTGAGTCTGTTTCCTTTAGTATCTTCATCAAACATCAAAATACTTACTTTATCACTGACATACATATTGCAGCCTTCCAAAAATAGCAATATAAATAAAAATATAAAACAAATTCTTTTCATAATAAAAACACTCCTAAAATATAAAACAAATAAAATGATAAAAAATAATATAAATATTTTATTATACTTGATTATTTATTATATCATATTATAATTCAGAAAAATATGGATAATTTGTTCAAACAAACAAACAAACAAACAAACAAACAAATATTTCTATACAATTTCAAGTTTTATTCTGGCATGCAGATCTTATTTATGTTTCAAAAATTTTTATTGCAAAATCAGAATTTATATCTAATTAACTCAATACTTTTATAGGATTAATATATGAATAATAAACATCTATTTTTTAAAATATATTTAGTATTTATTGTTACATTATTGATATCAATAATGATATTAAGTTTATTAGGTAAAAAAGAAAGAATAGGATATTTATCAGAATTTAAATTTGATGAAAATCATATAAATAAAACTTTAGAATTAAATGGATTTAATGTAGATAAAACTAAAAAAATTTTTACTTCTAATAATGTAGTAGATAATGAAGCTTTAACTGATTATATATTTACAAATAAATCTATTACAAATTATAGTTATGGTTTTAGAGTTAAATACTATGATAAAATTTTTAGAAATAGCGATATATATGGAGTTTATATAGATACAAATAAAATTATTCAAAATAATTATTTTATTAAAGAAATTAATATTGATGAAAACGGAAGTCCTTTTGGTAATTTAGTTGCAACTAAAATTATAGATTTTGAAAAGATTGATAGTATTTATTATACTTTATCTATAAAACCTATAATAATAATTGTATTTTTATTTTTATATATATTTTTAGCATTTTTTTATTATAAATTTTTTTTATTTGAAAAAATATATAAATATATAGTTTGTATAATATTATTAATGTATATATTTTTATTATTGTATGTTTATAGATTAAATATTTTATATATTAAAAGTCTAATAATATTTGGTTTAGAAATTATATTCATATTTTATAATTGTAAAAATATTAGTAAATTGAATAATATCAATATTGTTAATAAAATTACTATATTAGTATCTATTTTGTCTTTAATTTTTGTAATGCATATTAATATATTTATTAAAATTAATTTAAATATTAAATATAACATACTATTTATATATTTTAATATATTTTATATAATTTTAGGTATTTTTATTATAAAAAAATTTAATTTAATTAATCTAAAAAATATTATTTATATAATTATTTTTGTATTACTATTCAATATAAATCTCTCATATAATTATTTAAATTTATATAATAATTCTGCTAAATTTATGATATTTTTTATATATAGTTTTATATTATCTTCTTTCTTTTTTGTATTTTATTCGTATTCAGAATATAAGCAAATGAAAATAGAAAAAATATTTTTAGTATCTTTTACAATTATAGGTTTATCATATATGGTTTTATTACCATATTTAGAAACTCCAGATGAAGGAAATCATTTTCTTAGATCTTATGAAATATCTCAAGGTCATTTAATTAGTGACAAAAATGATAAAAACTATGGCGGGAGAACATTTGAAAGTAATATAGTAAATATGACACATAGGATTAGTTCTTATAATAATTTAATATCAAATATATTAAAACAAAATACAGTATCTAGCGAAATGAAATTTATAGAATTTCCCAATACTGCTTTATATTCATTTATATCATATATTCCTCAATCTTTAGGTATAGCTTTAGGAAATATTTTTAATTTAAATTATTTGAAGTCAGCATATTTAGGACGATTGTTTAATTTTATATTTTTTGTTATTCTAACTTATTTATCTATAAAATACGTTCCATTAAAAAAAATATCATTATATATCATTATGTTTTTTCCTATGGTATTACAGGAGACTATATCATTGGCCGTTGATCCAATAGTTATTGCAGCTTCTTCTTTATTAATTGCCATATGTTTAAATATAAAATATAGAGATAAATATATTACTATAAAAGAAATTATACTGCTATATATTTTAGTAATATTTATATCGGGTTCAAAAATAACATATTTACCGATATGTTTTATACTTTTTATTATACCTAAAACTAAATTTAAAAATAATAAATTTATTATTATACTTCCAATAATTATATTGTCTATCTTAATTAATTTTATATGGTTAAAATTTTCAATAAATTATAGTAATATTAAATGGACCAACACTATTAATGAAAAAGAACAAATACATTTTGTATTTAATAATATTTTTCAATATTGTATCATTTTTGTTAATACAATATTGAAAGAATTTTTCACAAATATTAAATCTATGATAGGAAAAGATTTATCATGGTTTGATATAAGTATACCAAATGCATCATATTATATTTTTTTATTTCTTCTTGTAATAATTTTGGTGTTTGATAATAAAGTATATATAAATGAATTAAAAATAAAATTAGTTTTATTTTTTATAATACTTATTTCTATTGGATTAATTCTCTCAGCTTTATATGTAAGTTGGACACCAGTAGGAAATAATATTATAATAGGAATACAGGGAAGATATTTTTTACCAATATTATTCTATATATTAATATTACTTTCTAATAGATTTCTTAAACTAGATTTTGAATTAATAAAAAATTACATATTTATCATTATAATAATGAACAATATATTAGTATTAAATAAAATATTTATTACTTTTTATAAATAAAAAATATATATTTTATAATTTTATAGTAGGAATAAAATAATCATAATAATAGGAGAGTACAGCTGCTTATGAGTCATTAAAAAATTATAAAAATATTTAAAGTAGATACATATAGCTATAAAGTTATGAATTTTTGGCTTAATATTATGCCTGAAGAATCTAAAGATTTAAATCTTGAAAATCATGCAATAAAGTCATGTAATTAAAAAATATTAATAATGAATGTTATTAGAATTGGTATATACAAAAATATAAGATTCAATTATTATGCTATAAAGTAAATTTTAATTGTTCATTTTTTTCACTTGAAATTTATATTTTATGTTATATTATATATACAATTATAATTTATAAGGAGTTTTAATATGTCTTTAATAGATAATATAGTAGCTAGAGAAATATTAGATTCAAGAGGAAACCCTACAGTAGAAGTAGATGTATGGCTTGATAGTGGTGTTATGGGAAGAGCAGCTGTACCATCTGGAGCTTCTACAGGAGAACATGAGGCAGTAGAATTAAGAGACGGAGATAAATCAAGATATTTAGGAAAAGGTGTTCAAAAAGCAGTTGAAAATGTTAATGAAATTATTTGTAATGAACTTATTGATATGGATGCTTTAGATCAAGTTGAAATTGACAGAACTATGATAGAACTTGACGGAACTGAAAATAAAGGAAAATTAGGTGCTAATGCTATACTTGGTGTATCACTTGCTGTAGCAAAAGCAGCTGCTGAAGAATTAGGTATGCCATTATACAGATATATTGGAGGAACTAATGCTAAAACTTTACCAGTACCTATGGCTAATATCTTAAATGGTGGTGCTCACTCATCAGCTCCAATCGACTTCCAAGAATATATGGTTATGCCAGTTGGTGCTCCTACTTTCAAAGAAGGTATACGTTATGTAGCTGAAGTATTCCATAACTTAAAAGCTATACTTCATGACAGAGGCTTAAGCACTACTGTTGGTGATGAAGGCGGATTCGCTCCTACTCTTAAAGATAATGAAGAGCCACTTCAAGTAATTATGCAAGCTATAGAAAAAGCTGGATACAAACCTGGTGATGATATAATGATCGCTATGGATCCTGCTTCAAGTGAATTCTATAACAAAGATAAGAAAAAATATGTATTCCATAAATCAGACAACAGAGAATTAACTCCTGCTGAAATGGTTGATTTCTATGTTAATTTATGCAATAAATATCCTATCATATCTATAGAAGATGGTGTTGCTGAAGATGACTGGGAAGGTTGGAAAATCTTAACAGAAAAATTAGGTAAAAAAGTTCAATTAGTAGGTGATGACTTGTTCGTTACTAATGTAAAAAGGCTTCAAATGGGATTAGATAAAGGCGTTGCTAACTCTATTCTTATAAAAGTTAACCAAATCGGTACATTAACAGAAACTTTAGATTCTATTGAACTTGCTAAAACTCATAACTATACTGCTGTAGTTTCTCACAGATCTGGTGAAACAGAAGATGCTACTATTGCTGATATAGTTGTAGCTACTAATGCTGGTCAAATCAAAACTGGTTCTGCTTCAAGAAGTGATAGGATTGCAAAATACAATCAATTATTAAGAATCGAAGAAGAATTAGGCAACAGAGCTGTTTACTTAGGTAAAAAAGCTTTCTATAACGTTATAAAATAATGAATATCTGAAATATAAAAATTATTTGCCTCTGTCAAGTTTACTTGTCAAATAATTTTTATTAGCAATAATAAAAAATAAACGAGAGCTGGTAACAATTTATTGTTGCCAGCTTTTTTATGTAGTTTATCGCAGCAACAAGAAAGCGAGTCGTAGCCAGCTAGTGAGTTTACTCACTAGCTTATTATATGGCGTAGACGAGCATAGCAATAATAAATAAAAAGCTTTCTATAACGTTATAAAATAATGAATATCTGAAATATAAAAATTATTTGCCTCTGTCAAGTTTACTTGTCAAATAATTTTTATTAGCAATAATAAAAAATAAACGAGAGCTGGTAACAATTTATTGTTGCCAGCTTTTTTATGTAGTTTATTGTTAGCAATAAAAAAGCGATCCTAAGACAGCCCCAAAGGTCACAGTTGTGCAAATAAATTTATTTATTTGCTGATTATTGAACTTCATCGCGAGCATAGCAATAAAATAAATAAGTGGAGTATAATATTAAACTGTTATGCCTAATTTTTTGCAGTTATAAAAATTTATACTCTATTAAATTCGGTGAAGGCGTATACTGTCATTTACTATAGGATTAAAGCGAGATTTTTTAATTATTTTAATAAAGTAATTTACTGTATAAAAGTTTTTATATGTTTTTATTAGGCAATAATATATACTTTTACAATGCAATAAATTTTTAGTTTATTACATCATGATATGAAATTTGATATTAATGTTTTATTGAAACTGTAAAAATAGATACTTATATAATATTTAATTTAATTAGTTTTAATTGTTTGATTAATCTAACAAAAAAATAAATTTTTAATAAATTTTATTTTTATCTTTAAAAATAGAAAAATATTTATATAATTAAATAGTATATATATTACGATATTAAACATAATTGTCTTTTTTTATATTGAAGGAATAATTATGAGCGATAAATACATAGTATGGGAAGATAAGTACAAAGTAGGATATAAAAGAATAGATGATCAGCATTTAGAATTAATAGAAATAATAAATGATTTGCATGATTGTATGGATAATAGAGATTCCGAAGATGAAGAACTTAAAGCTGAGTTTAAAAAGGCTTTAAGGAAAACAGTAGATTATGTGGCATTCCATTTTTCTTATGAAGAGAAGATAATGCATGTTATTAAATATGATAAATTAATAGAACATTCTTCATACCATAAAGAATTTACGAATACAATTTACAATTATGTCAAATCTTATGAGAGCGGCTCTTTAGATGCTATCAATAATTTAGTACAGTATCTAAAAGATTGGTTTTTGAACCATATTTTAGTTACAGATAAAAAATTTATAAAAGAAGTGAAGGAAGCATTAGAAAAGCTTTCTAAAGAAGAATAAGGAGCTTTATATGGAAGAAATGGTAGAAATTACTGTGAGAAAAGGTTGGATTAAATGGGAAGAAAGATTCAAAACTGGTTATAAAAGAATAGATAATCAGCATAAAGAATTAGTAAACATCATAAACGACCTTTATGAAACGGGTGTAAAAGGCGATATCGGAGATGAAGAAGTACAAAAAGCATTCAAAGAAATCGTAAAAAGAACTATAGATTATGCTACTTATCACTTCGCTTATGAAGAAAAAATTATGAATGCTATAAATTATTCTGCTGCTAAAGACCATATTTCCAAACATAGATCTTTTTCTCTAAAAATAGTTGATGAGGTTAATAGCTATGAAAGAGGTGATAATTTAGTAATTAAAGATTTTATTACCTTTTTAAAAGATTGGCTTTTGAATCATATAGTACTTGAGGATAAAAAATTTATATCTGAAGTAAAAGCTACATTAGCTAAAATGTATGAAGAAGAAATGAATTAAGATATTGCATATAAATAAAGCCTTATAGTAATAGAACTATAAGGCTTTTTATATTTTTATTTTATTATAAATATTTTTCTATTTCTGCAAATGCTTTTCCTGCTTTTTCCTGAATATAAATGTCTACTATGTAATTAGTAAAATTTGATGGCTGAGGATTAATTTCTATGATTCTAGCACCTGCTCTTTTTGCTATATGAGGAATCTGTGCTGCAGGCATTACTTCTCCGCCTGTACCTACTATAATAAATAAATCACTTTTTTGCGCATCTTCTATAGAAGAATTGAAATCTATTGCAGGAAGCTGTTCTCCAAAAAATACAAAATCAGGTTTTAAAGTAGAACCGCATTTCTCGCATGAAGGCGGATCCATAGCAAGTATTTCTTTATTAATTTTATATCTTGTTTTACATTTCATACAAACTGCATATTGGGCTGTACCATGAAGTTCATATACTATTTTGCTTCCGGCTTCCTGATGAAGATTATCAATATTTTGTGTGATCACACTTCTCATAATACCCATCTTTTCTAAATTTGCTAATACTATATGAGCCTTATTAGGTTTAACATCTGTTATAGGATCATAAAAAACTTTTTTCAAAGATTTCCAAGATTCTTTTTGATGCTTTACAAAATATGAAATTTCAGCGAACTGACTTCCATGTTTTTCCCAAAGCCCATTTTCTCCTCTGAAAGGAGGTACACCGCTTTCTACACTTATTCCTGCACCTGTGAAAGATACAGCATATTTTGATTCTTTTATTGTTTGTGCTATTAATTTATAATCTATCATAATATTAACCTAATTATTTATTTTTCAAATTATATAATATAATGTCTTTTTTTCTACAATTTTATTAAAAAAACTTACTTATAAAATTATATATTAATTTTTTATTTTAATATGTAAAGCTATTTTTATTTATAAATTGTTGAAGATTAAAAAATTTTTTTAATGAGAGTATATAAAAATCAAGTATTGCAAATTTATAATTACATTTTGAAACATTTCTAATAAATTTCTATATTGGGTATAGAAATTTATTTCACAATTTTTCATTTTTAAATATAGTAATCTACTTTTTATCATATATTTTCTCTATATAATAAATGAAATTATATATAGAATTTTTAGAAAATCATTTTTGTATAAATATATCTGCCAGAATTATAATTAAAAGATAGACAAATATTTATTTTTTGATTATTATTCATAAAGAACTAAAAAATTAAATATAATAAGTGTTAATTATAACATATATTTTACTTGTTAGAAATAATAATTTCTTTTATTTTTATATAACACAATTTAATAATAGATCTAAGTTATAACATAATATAAACTTTATTTATTAATATAATTTTATATACTATAGTTTTATAATAAATTAGTATTTTTTTAATAAATCAAATACTATAAAAAATATTATTAATGTTCTTAGTTTGTATATAATATACAATAAAATAGACATTCTATACTAATATTTTATTGACAGATAACTTTAATATGTTATAATATAACATATTACTGTATAGTAAACTAGAAGAAAAAATTTAAGGATATATTATGATTAGCAGAACACAAATTATGCGTTTATTAAAATACAAGAATGCTTTAAGACGCATGAAGAGTTTCGGATTTATAAAAGCATATTCTAATAATTTAGGGGATGCAATAGGTATAACATCAGTTCAAGTAAGAAAAGATTTTTCATTATTTAACATTTCTGGAAATAAGAAAGGCGGATATAATATAGACGATTTACTAGAACAAATTGACAGCATATTAGGTAAACAAATATCACATAATATTATACTTGTAGGATATGGTAAAATAGGAAAAGCTCTAGTTAATTATAGAGGATTTGAAAGTGAATCTATAAAAATAGTTGCAGCATTTGATCATAATCCTGAAAAAATTGATAGAAATGCATCTATACCAATACTTCCTATAGAAGAATTAAAAGATTTTATAATCAATAATAAAATAGAAATAGCAATATTGACTGTACCTGATTTGGAAGCTCAAAGAATGTTTGATGTTATATGTAATGCCGGTATAAAAGGTGTTTTAAATTTTGCTCCTATAAAACTTTTAGAAAGACCTGATTGTATAATCAATGATGTTAATATAGCTGATGAGATTGAATCTTTATTCTATTTTATAAATGATGTGAAAGATACTTCTTCAAGCAGTAAAAAGCATAAAGAAAAAGCAGATAAAAATAATTGATAAAGTTATGAAAATAAAAAATAGGGACTTATGCAGTCCCTATTTTTGTATTCTATATTTATTAATGCATTATTTATTATAAGTTAGACTTGCTCTAGTGAGTAAATCAATAACTTCTGTGTTGCCATTTTCCATAGCATACATTAAAGCAGTCTTTTTAAATTTATCTAAAGTATTTAAATGAGCACCTGCATTAATTAAATATTCTACTGAAGCATAATCTCCGTTTTCAGCAGCAAACATTAAAGCAGTTTTTCCGTCATTATCAGCAATATTTAAATTTGCTTTATTCATTATTAAAGAATTTACAGCCTCACTTTTACCAGCAATTGCTGCCCATATTAAAGCAGTTCTTCCATCTCTCATTTTGAAGTTTATATCAGATTTTCCTATGAGTAATGATGATATAACATCTGTTAAACCTAATGTAGAGGCTAGGGCAAGAGGTGTAATATTACCATAAGGGCCATAAGTAGCAACTATATTTGCATCAGCTCCTCTTTCTAATAAAAGTCTTGCAATATCATTATTTCCTCTGGCTATAGCATAGAATAGGGCATTAGCACCATATTCATTTATATAATTAATATCGCTTCCTTTATCTAATAATAATCTTACTATTAAGTCATGGTTATTATAAGAAGCTACCATTAAAGGAGTCATATTATAATTTATTCCATCATCATTTCCGCTTCTATAAGTACCCATCATTTTTAAATCTGCATTTGCATTAACTATCATTTCTACTATGCTGTAATATCCTTTTCCTGCTGCCTGTAATAATGCTGTTGTACCACTATTTATTTTTATATTAGGATTAGCATTTTTAGCAAGCAAATAAGAAACTATATCAACATAGCCTGCATCTGCGGCATAAGTTAAAGCTGTTTTTCCATGTATACATGTGAGATTAACATTTGCATTTTGGGATAAAAGAAGAAGTACAATATCCTTATATCCTTTAGAAGCTGCTGTGATTAAGGCATTATGCCCTTGACTATCTCCGTAGTCTATGAAACTTGAAATAGGTCCTTGTGAGATTAATCTTTTTATGCCGTTAGTATCTCCAGCATTAGCATAATCTAGTAACTGATCTAATCTTCCTGTATTAGGCATTTGTGCGAACAAGGCGAAAAAAGTATTTAAAAATATCAAAATAAAACTTAAATAACGCATTTTTAATTCTTCCTTAAAGTATAGAATTTTTGCTGTTATCAAATTTCGGAATAAGATATATTAATTTTAATTAGTTTATGATTTATTTTTACTATTATTTAAATAATATTTATAAAGTTCTTTTTTAGTAGAATATAAACTTACACCTTTTATAGGGCTTATTTTCAAAGTTATTGTAGATAATTTAATCTTTCTTGAAGCATTAACATATAAATATCTTTCCCTTAAGGCATTTATTATATCAATACTTATTCCTTTTTCATTGATTCCATTATTGTAGTATTCATAAACTTCTTTGCTTTCTTCAATATTATACTGTAGATCATTAAGTATTTTAAAAAAGTGTTTTTCTGTGAAGCGGCTTGTAAATATAATAGCCTGTAAATCTCTATAATTATTTTCATCTGTAATAAGATTCTTAAGTATATTATTATGCTCTAATATTATTAAATCTGTATCTCTTGCACTATTCTCATTTTTTCTTTTGCATTTTGAAAATACATCTGCTATACCTATTTTATTTTCTTCAAAAAGTTTTTTCTTCTTAATCTTATTAAAGAGAAAATCATCGGAGCTTTTATAATCTATACAAAAACAGTCAGCTATTATTTTCCAAAACTCGCTTCTTTTACTTGAATAATACCAGGCATTATTTTGTTCTTCTTTACTTAATTTTTCAAACTTTTCTATATTAGAATACAATGGAACAGGAAAAGTACCTAATATCAAAATTTTCATTTTATTAGGAAAGAAATTTATATCATTAAATAAATGCTTTTCAATATTCATTTTTTTATTATCCAAATAATTATAGAGCTTATTATTATTACAGCTCCTAAAATGCCAGTAAGTATTCTAACTCCAATCTCACCGAACATTTCATATATGCTTATCATAAAATTTGATCTGTTATTGTTTAAAAGCCAATTCCATTTAAAAATCGCAGCTAGAATAAATAGAAGTCCTATTAATATTCCAAATAAATAGGGAAATTTTTTTATATAATTTATTAAACTTTCCATATATTATAATTATATTATATTTATTTATAAAATCAAAATTATTTAAATTTTTAAATTTCCATAACGCACGGTAAGTAAACTCTTATATATAATGATAATTGCAATTAAATAATACGCTCAATAATTATAATAATATTCTGCGTGCGGTGAATGCATTGTAAATTTAAATGACACTTGGGTGGGTAGCCAAAAAATTCTAATTAGATTATAAAGAAATAAAAAATTAAAATTGCAAAATAAATTAAAAAGCCTAGAGGGTGGGGGATGAAAATAAATTTTTAAAACTTTAATTACATTGCACTATATTTAAGATTCACTGCTATGACATTTTTGTTTATTGTTTATGTGAATATTAAAATTATTTTATATATATGTGCTTTTGCAGCTTTGATGAAGTTCGGGAAAAGTTGATAAAAATAAATTTAAAAATTTAATTACATTTGCCCGCCCTTTTAGATTCTGTACTTTTATAAAAAATATAAACTTTATTTATTTTTAAAACTTGAATTATAAATTATAGCACCCGCCCAAGTGTTTATTAGATTTAAAATTTTTTTCAACGCACGTATAGATAATTTTTTTAATATGATGAAATTTGAGTTTGAGATAAACTTATATTTTTAGTTTTATCTAACGTGTGGTGAGTTATTCCTGATTAACTAGCTTTTCTTCACTGCCATTAACTTTACCATCTTTGTCTACTTTTACAGTGAATATTTTTGAAACGCCTTTCTCTTCAGCAGTTATTCCATAATAAGCATCAGCTATAGTTGCAGATACTTCATCATGCGTAATGATTAAGAACTGAGTTTTATCAGATAGATTTTTAACCATGTTTTTGTATCTTATAATGTTCGCTCCGTCAAGTGCAGCATCCACCTCATCAAGTATACAGAAAGGACTAGGACGATATAGGAATATCGCAAATACTAAAGCAAGCCCTGTCATAGTAAGCTCGCCGCCTGAATAAGATACAATGTTCTCCATTCTTTTTCCCGGAGGCTGAGCGAATATATCTATAGGGCTGTTTAATAAATCTTCTTCATTTTGTATTTTAAGTCCGGCATTTCCTCCGCCAAATAATATCTTAAATGTTTCTGAGAATTTTTTATTTATTTCATTGAATGTTTTTAAGAAATCTTCACCGGCTTTTTTGTTAGCATCAGCTATTATTTTTAATATCTCTTCTTTTGATTTTTCCAAATCTTCTTTTTGTTTAGTAAGGAATTCAAATCTATTTTTAGCTTCCTGATATTCATCAAGTGCCATCTCGTTTATATGTCCGAGATTTTTTATTCTTTCATTAATAGTATTGAGTTTATTTTTATAAGATTCTTCATCTATTAAGTTCTGAGTATTTTCTTCAAAGTCTTTTAAGTTAAGAGCATAATTTTCATAGAAATGACTATAAATATCTTTTATTTTATCATTGCTTTGATTTATTCTCTCACCAACTCTTGTTATATTTTCATTTATCTCATTAAGTTTTTTAACTCTTTTCGCTAAACTAGTTTCAAAATTGGATAATGCAGATTCTGCCTTTTTGATTTCATTTGCTTTATGTCTTGATTCGCTTTCAGTTTTGGATTTTTTCTTCTCTAATTCTTTATAATTAATGGAGTTTTCTTTATATTCTTCATTAAGTTTTTTATACTCTTCTTCTAATCTGTTTATTTTCTCATTGAGAGAGCCAAATTCATCTTCTATCATCTTCATACTTTTTAATATCATTTCTTTTCTGTCTTCAGATGCTTTTTTATTTGTTTCGTATTTTGCTCTTTCTATTGTTAGTGTAGTAAGATTAGCATTTGATTTATTAATATTATCAGTAGCTATTTTTATTTCATTATTTATTTCTTCGATTTTTTCTATATTATTTTTTATAAAACTTTCTAAATCGGCGATTTCTTTATCTATAGCTTCTTTTTGCATATAAGTACCTTCCTTGTCGAAAAGCAAATCAACAAAAGGGTCTTTTATTTTTGTATACTCTTTAAATATACCCTGCAAAAATAATGCATCTTTTTTTTCTGTATCTAAACTCTCACCTAAATTACGAATAAAACTGCATAATGAATTATAGCTAAGCTCATTTAAATTTGATAATACTCCATCTTCTTCAAATTCTTTTATTGTGTTCATCTTTATATTTATAGCATTTAAAAGATTATTAAATCCTATATCAATGTCAGTTTCATGCTTTCCTATATTCTGATAAAAGCTGTTACCCATTACATCTTTTTTCTTTTCATCTATCTCTGTGATTATTTTATTTATAACTTCTAACTGTCTTTCTCTAGCATCAGCAATTTTTAATGTTGCATTCTGATTGTCATTTGTCAAAGTAGATATTTGATCATTTAAGCTCGCTATTTTATTTTGTTCATTTGCAATATTAGTTTCTTCTGCTTCTTGTTCTTTAAGTGATTTTTCTATATTTTCAGCTATAGTTTTTACTGCCTCTTCAAGTTCTGCTATTTGGGCTTTATCTTCTTCTATTCTTTTTAGAAGAGAATTCTTCCTGCTAATAGTTTCATCTTTTTCTTTTCCGGCATTATCAAGCTGATTTTTTAATTGATTAGACATCTTCTCTATATGAGTAAGCTCTGTCATTATAAGCGAAACCTGTTTATCAAGCTCTATTGATAATGTTCTTGTTTCTTCGAATTTTAAAAGCTCCTGCTGTTTCTGTTTATCCAAATCCTGAAGCTCTTTTTCTAATTCAGATTTTTTATTTGTATGTTCTTCAAGGCTTTTATTTTGATCTTCTAAAGTGATTTTTAATTTTTTTACCTGATTAACATTTAAACTTATATTTATTTTTTTCTGTTCATCTTTAAGATTATAATATCTTTCGGTCCTTGCTGCCTGTTCTTTTAAAGATTTATAATGTTTTTCAGCGTCTTTTATTTCTATTTTAACATTATCAAGATTTCTTTCTGACTCTTCTAGCTTTTTAGCAGCTTCTCTTCTTCTTTCAAGATATTTACTTATTCCTGCGGCATTTTCAATAATGCTTCTTCTTTCTTCAGGCTTCTGTTTAGCTATCTCTGAAACAGTACCCTGCTTTATAACCGAATAGGCATTTTTACCAAGTCCTGTATCCAAAAACATATCAACTATATCTTTTAAACGTACTTGCTCATCATTGATATAGTATTCTGATAGTCCTTTTCTATAGTATTTACGTGTTACTATAACTTCATCAAGATCGTATTTTTTTATCCATCTGGATTTATTATCTAAAGTAAGAGCTACCTGTGCAAGAGATGATGGCTTTCTAGTATCTGTACCATGGAATATAACACTTTCAAGCCCTTTAGCACTGTCGATTCTCAATCTGCTTGCGGACTGCTCGCCCATAACCCATAGAAAAGCCTCTACTATATTACTTTTCCCTATTCCGTTAGGTCCAAGCACTACAGTAACGCCCTCATTGAACTCTATATTTGTTTCTATGGCAAATGATTTGAATCCGTGCAAATTAAGATTCTTTATGTACATCTCTTTTCCTGTATTAAATATATATTAGTTAATTATACAATTCTATTAAAAAATAATCAATTAATTAAATAAACAATATATAAAAACACTGTAAATTTATTTGTTTTTATATGTTATTAGTCCTAACTATTTTCGGTATAATGCATATTAAATATGAAGATTAAGATAATTTTATTATATTTATGAAGTATTTTTTATGAAAATTAAGCAAATATTATTAGCGTGTATAAAATAAATTTTCTTAAAGTTACAAGCCTTTCCTTTATAGATTAGAAAACTTATAACATAAGCATTTTATTTTTCATTATTGTTAATAAATTTATTTTAAATATTGACATAATAATTTAATATTTTAGAATATTTTATATAAACAAATGATAAATACATGAGGAGTTATAATATGAATAAAAAACTATTTAGTATTTTATTCACTCTATTTTTAGTAGGTATTTTATCTGTAAGCTGTTCCAATAAAGATAAAACAGGTTCAGGTGATGGAAATTCAACTGCTAAATATGCAGGTGATTGGTATACTGATGACTCAGTTCCAGAACTAGTAATGAAAGTAGATTCTAATGGAAATATTTCATTTCCAGGTATAGAAGCTCAAGGTGCCGCCATTAAAGGAATTGAAGGAAGCGGAAGTTCATATACTGTTACTTACAGCGGTCCAAATGCACCTGATATGATAGTAAAAATACTATTTAGTGATACTTCTACATGTTCAGTAGAAATTTCTCAAGAAGGCAATAAAACAACTAAATATAATCTTACTAAAAAACAATGAATTATAATCATATATAGGCTTGATTAATTATATTAGTCAAGCCTTTTATTTTGCCTCATTTTAAATCCCGCCCTTTAGTTTTAAAAAAATTATTTTGTAATTTTAGCTTTATATTTTTTCATTATTTTAATTGGATTTTTGGCACCCGCCCAAGAGTTTTTAAAATTTATTGATTAAATAACGCACGCAGAGTAAAGTTTTAAATATAAATAAATTCTTAATTATAATTCATTTATAAATTTAAATTTTATTAATCGTGCGTTAAATAAATTTTAAATTTAAATAAAGTTTGGGTGGGTTCTTAGTTTACAATTAAAGCTGTAAAAATAAATAAAATTATATTTCAGAACAAGGCAGTAAAGTTTAAAGGGCTGGGTATGTTAATAAAATTCAAAACTTATTTTTATCAACTTTTCCCGCCGCAAAAGTTGCAAAAGTGCAAATTTATATTAATTAATTTTATAGCTTATATCTCTTTTTGAATATATTCTATTAAGTATTTTAATTTTTACGCACGTAGAGTAAGGCTATATAATATAACTCAACTAAAATTTAAAAATTACATATAAATTAAATTATTTAAATTTTCTGTATCATCAGATACTAATAAAAAATTTCTTCTATTAAGATTACTTGAAATTATATTTGATAGTTCTTTATCTTCAAAATATTCTATCATAATATTATGATTATAATACTTCATAAATATTTTTATTAAGTCTAGTTTATTATTTATGTTTTCAATATTTTCTTTTTGAGATATCTCATTTAATTTAAATATAAAATCCATTTCAGGCATATTTTTTTTATCAGCATTTGCTAAATCAATATTTTGAAAATCAGATATATATAAAGTATTTAATATATTATTATTAATCAAAATCTTAAATATGTTTTCAAGAACAATGAAAAAAATATCAATTTTTCTGTTGAAAAGAACTTTTGATGAAAAACTTTTTTTATTATATGTGAAAATAATATTTATTATATTGTCAGACTCAAAGAATGAATTAATATTTATTTCAGCATTATAATTTAATTTTAAATAAATTTTTTCTATATCAATATTACTATGCCATTTAAATATTTTTAAAAGTATTTCTTTCTTTGAAAACTCTAATATATCATTTAGAAAATCGATGCATTCTAATATCATATCATTATCTATATTGCCATTATATTTATAATTTTCCATTATTGCACTTATTATTTTACTTATGGATAATAATTCATAATCATTTATTTTATAGAAATCAAAAAAATGGAAATTACTTATATACCAAATTAAATTTGCTATATTAATATCTTTCTTTGAAAATATGGTTATAGGCGATATTTTTATTTCTTTTTCTTTTACATGATAATCATATATTTTTAGATTTTCTATATATACGCTTATATTCATAATAATTATCTATTCAATACTGTCAAAATCAATTTTTTCTCTCATATTACGCAGCATTTTTAAAGGCTTTATATTTAAACTTATAAAAATATTTTCTATATTCTTATAATCTAATTTCGGTACAAATATATTTATTTTGCTTATGATATTAGGAGTATTCTTATCATTATTTTCTTTCCAGCCTACTATCTCTAAATTAATAAGTCTAATTCCATATTCGCCTAATTCAGTTTCAAAATCTATTTTTGAAGAATGTTCGATTAAGTATACTATGGCTCTTTTCTTATTTGATATATAATATGGTATAAAAAATCTATAAATAGAAGTACTTAAAAATATACATATACAGCCTATAGTAGATAGTACCCATTGTCCAGAGCCTATTACTATTCCTATACAAGCAGTAACCCATACTATAGCGGCAGTAGTTATGCCATGCAGTTTTCCTCTATTTTGTATGATCATTCCTGCCCCTAAGAAACCAATTCCGGAAACTATTTGAGCAGATATTCTGTTATAATCAGGTACTTTTTTCAAAGCATCTATTCCTAATTTAATAAGCTCAGCATTTTCTAATATTACAGCACGTGCAAATACATCCTCATAGCATGATAAAAGAGCTGCTCCCATACAAACAATACTTGTAGTTCTGCTTCCTATAGGTTTTTTATGCTGTTCTCTTTCCCAGCCTATAAATATACCCATAATATATGCAACTAATATTCTTGTTGTTATTTCTACAATACTAAAGTCGCCTAATGTATGTTTAATATATTCTGTAAACATAAAATAATATCCAAATATTTAATGAGCATTAGTATTATCGAAAAAAAATATTAATAATTACAGTTTATATATCTATGTCGGCATATATTTCAGATTCATTTTTTGTGTACAATGCTATAGAATCTTTTGAAACACTGATAATTTCATCTATAAATTTACTTATATTATGATGAAGGTCCGAAGAGAAATATTCTATAACCATATCCAGATTCATTCCGCTTATTAAACAGATATTATCATTTTTTCTATAAAATTTACTCGCTATATTAAAAGGAGTTCCGCCATATAGATCTGTCATTATTAAGATTTGATTATTTCCAAATTTATCTAATAATTCTTTTAGTTGATTTTCTATTTGGGCGAAAGTGTTATCCGTATGCAGATGTATTACATCATAATCATCTTTTGGTAAATCGCCCAAGATCATTTTGGCAGATTCAATAAGTGTGGATGCTAAATTGCCATGACTCATTAATATTAAATTAGGTTTCATAATCAATCCCCCCATTCACATTTTATTGCTTTTATATTATAAATATAATAATTGTTTTTCATTATTCAAATTTAATTTGAATAAAATTTTACTTAAACAACTATTTTTGTACAATAATTTTACAATTAAGGATGTTGGGATTTATTGATTAGTACCTAAATGCTTTTCTACTAATTTATCATACGAGCCATTAGTCATTATTTGTGATAGAGCTTTATTTATTTCATCTAATAATACATTCTCATCTTTTCTAAAAGCTATGGCATAATCTTCTTCAGGATATTTTATATTTTCTACAAGTTTAATACTTTTATCATATAAAATATAATGCTCGCAAGTTGATCTATCAAATATAGCAGCATCTACATTGCCTACTTTTAATGAAAGTATTATACTGCTTCCTGTATCGAATCTTTCTATCTCTATTCCTTCTTTTGCGGAAATCATAGTGTCTGCAACTGTATCTCTTATTACTCCTACTTTTTTGCCTATTAAATCTTCTTCAGTTTGTATTGATTCATCATTCGTTCTTATTAAAACTGCCTGACTTGATGTATAATATTTATCAGAAAAATTAAGATATTGTTTTCTTTCTTCAGTTACAGTCATTCCTGCTATGATAGCATCTATTTTTTTAGATTCTAAAGCTGGTATAAGTTCTTCAAAACGCATAGGAATAAAATTCATATTAGAGCCTGATATTTTTGATATCTCATTCATTAAATCATAATCAAATCCGCCTATATTTCCATTTGATAAATAACCAAAAGGATAATCATAAACATATATACCAATATTGATATATTGCTTTGTATGGCTTTCATTTTTAATTGTGATATTCTTGGAAGAGTCTTTACATGATAATATTACTAATGATAAAATCATCAAAATAATTAATATGATTTTTTTCATTGTCTTTTCCTAACATCAAATATTGTTTAGTTTTAGATAATAAATTAATATGTATACATAAAAAAGTCAAGAGTTTATTTTAATTTAAAGCAATAATTATAGATGTTTATCAACTAATTTTTGATATACTCCATTAGACATTATAGTATGAAGACCTCTATTAATTATTTGAAGTAAAGTATTATCATCTTTTCTCACAGCTATTGCATAATCCATTAACTTAAATGATATATTTTCAGCCAATTTTATAGTATTATCAAATTCTACATAGTCTTCGCAAGTAATTGTATCGAGCATAACAGCATCTATTTTATTTACTTTTAATGAAAGTAAAGCACTGCTTGCAACATCAAATCTTTCTACATTAACTCCTTCTACTTTAGATATAATATTGTCTGATATAGTACCCTTTATAACTCCTACAGTTTTTCCTATTAAATCATCATTGATTTTTATTTCATCATTTTCTTTATTTAGTATGATACCTTGTCCGGAGCTGCAATACTTATCAGAGAAATTTACAAGCTGTTTTCTTTCTTCTGTTATACTCATACCAGCAATAATAAGGTCTATATAATTTGTCTGTAATGCTGGTATTAATTCTGAAAATTGAATTGGTACAAATTCTAATTTTAAATTTTCTTCATTGGCTATTGAATTTATTATATCATAATCAAAACCGTTTATATTATCATTACTTATATACAGCATAGGATAATCATAAAGGTATATTCCTACTCTTAATGTTTTGTTGGAATAAATATTATTTGTGATGCTGGATGTTTCATTAGTATTTTCAGATATATTTGCATTTGAAGAGTTATTACAGGCGGTAATAAAGATTAATAGTATAAAAATAATAATGTTTTTCATTTGAAAAATATATTTATTAAGTATTAAATGTTGCAATTATAAAATAATATTTTATAGAAAAAAGTCAATATTTTTTTATATAGAATTGTAAAAAAAATATACATAAAAATATTTGCAAAAACATACTCACTATATTATAATATATCATCACTAATAAGAATAATTTTATCAATTTTTAATATAAGGATATATTTTAATAAATGTCATACGCAGAAAAAATCAGGAATTTTTGTATTATAGCACATGTAGACCATGGAAAAAGTACATTAGCCGACAGAATTATAGAACATACTAAAGCAGTATCAAGCAGAGAGATGAAAGCACAAATACTAGACTCTATGGATATAGAAAGAGAGAGAGGAATAACAATAAAGAGTCAGGCTGTTAAATTATCATATCAGGCTAAAGACGGAGAAGTATATACTCTTAATTTGATTGACACACCGGGACACGTTGACTTTAATTATGAAGTTTCACGTTCTCTTGCTGCTTGTGAAGGAGCTATACTTGTAGTTGATGCCGCTCAAGGTGTTGAGGCTCAAACTATTTCTAATTTTTATCTTGCATTTGAAAATAATTTGGAGATTGTACCTGTTATTAATAAAATAGATTTGCCTGCTGCTAATATCGAACTTTGTAAAGAGCAGATGGAAAAAGAGTTTGGTGTTAATAAAGATGATATAGTTTTAGCAAGTGCAAAAAATGATATAGGCATAGATGAGATACTTGAAGCAGTTGTTAAGATGATACCGGCTCCTAAAGATAATACTAATAAAAAAACAAGAGCTTTGATATTCGATTCTTACTATGATCCTTTTCGCGGTGCTGTTATGATAGTGAGAATATTTGACGGCTCTATAAAGAAAGATGATAAACTTCTTTTAATGGAAACTAAAGCGAAGTATGAAGTTGAAGAATGCGGAACTCTTTTGCTTGGGCTTAAATCTGCTAATGGATTAAAAAGCGGTGAAGTTGGATATATTATTGCGGGCATTAAAAACATATCCGATATAAAAATAGGGGATACTATCACACTTGAAGAAGACCCTTCAGATGAACCTTTGATAGGATATAAAGAAGTACTTCCTATGGTATTTGCAGGAATTTTCCCGGCAGAAGATGAAGATTATACAAACTTACAAAAGGCATTGGAGAAATTAAAATTAAATGATGCTTCTTTAGTTTATGAGCCTGAGCGTTCTATTGCTTTAGGGTTTGGATATAGATGCGGATTTTTAGGGCTTCTTCATTTAGAGATTGTTCAAGAGCGTCTTGAAAGAGAGTTTAATCTTAATCTTGTAATAACAAGCCCTTCTGTAGAAGTAAAATTAAAACTCACAAACGGCGAAGAAAAATTAATTGATAACCCTGCAGATTTTCCGTCTGGGCAGTATATAGAAAAATGTTATGAGCCTTTCATAAATGCTCTTATAATAGTACCAACCGATTATTTAGGAAATATTATTTCTCTTTGTATAGACAGAAGAGGAACACAAACATCATTAACTTATTTAGATGATAAAAGGGCAGAGATTAAATTTGACTTGCCATTAATCGAAGTAGTATATGACTTTTATGATAAATTAAAATCTATATCAAGAGGTTATGCTTCATTCGATTATGATTTTTCAGATTTCAGAGAAAGCCAAATAGAAAAAATTGATATACTTGTTCATGGCGAAGTAGTGGATGCATTATCATTTATGTCGCATAGAAGCAATGCTGAAACTAGGGGCAGACAAATCATAGAAAAATTAAAGCATCTTATTCCAAAGCATATGTTCCAGATTCCGTTACAGGCTGCAATAGGCGGACGAATAATCGCGCGTGAGAATATAAGTGCATTAAGAAAGAATGTTACAGCAAAATGTTATGGAGGTGACATCACAAGAAAGAGAAAGCTTCTTGAAAAGCAGAAAGAGGGTAAAAAGAGAATGAAGGCTATTGGTAATGTTGAGATACCTCAGGATGCATTTATAAGCGTACTTAAAACTGACGATAACACAAAATAATTTAATAATAATTAATAGGCATTAGAAATAATGCCTATTTTTATATATAAAATCAAGAATCAAAATTTATTATAAGTTCATTTATTACAAATATTATCAATTTTATTTTTTACCATACAGCCAAATTACGGCATATATACATATTGATCCGGAAACTATTAATAACATATAAATACAGCTTTCAGAAAAAGGAAGTTTTATATTTTTTGGTTTATTTGGATCGAACCATAAAGTTAATTTATCACCGACTTTTCTAAAAGGGTAATAGCTTTTTAATGTTGTATATAGTGTTCCGTATCTTTCAGTTTCATAACTTATAAGCATTGTATTTTCGTATCTTAATTTTCTAGATTTATATACTTTTTTAGTATTATATTGTTTAACTATGCATACGGTATGTACATACTTTTTTGAAGCAATAAAAATGGAAAAGAATCCTGATATTGCTCCTAGTATTAATAATATTCCTACAGTTAATATTGCTGCTTTAATTATTTTTATGTTCATATAATAATATTCCAATGAGTTTAAAAAACTAATAATATAAAATAGCTATAATAATTTAATTTATACATAGAAAATAATCAAGGTTTTAAGTTATCCATATTATATGATTGTATAAATTAAAGAATATCTGTATTATATAATATTATCATTATAATAATGGAGTTTGTCATGTATAAAGTTGGCATAATAGGTCTTGGACAAATAGCATATTTTATAGATAAAGACCCTAACAGGAAAATAATATGGTCGCATATAAAGGCTTATCAAAATACAGAAGATACTAAAATTACAGCCATATGCGGTAATAGTGATTTTAATTTAGTTAAGAGAATACAAAAAGATGAAAATATAGAGAAAGGATATATTGACTATAAAAAAATGCTTGAAGAAAATGATTTTGATATAGTGAGTATATGCACACCTATAGAGTTTCATTACGATATAGCAAAGAAGTGTATAGAAACAGGAGTTAAAGCTATTTTTTGTGAAAAGACTTTATCATATTCAATAGAAGAGGCAAAATCAATATTAGAATTATCAAATAAGCATAATACTGTATTTGCAGTTAATTATATATTAAGATGGGATAATATTAATAAAGAAATAAAAAAACTTATAGAAGAAAATGCTATAGGTAAAATTTATACAATAGTGGGATATGGAGCTACCGCTTTGCATACAAGTGCAAGTCATATTATAGATTTAATGCTTTATTTTACAAACTCTGAAGCAGAGTATATTGTAGGAGAAAAACAGACAGATTTTGTAAGGGAAGTTCATGGTATTAGTGATCATGGAGGATGCGGTATGATAAAATTTAAATCCGGTGCTGTTGGATTTATTAAAGCATTAAGCACATCTCCTTTTAAATATATGCTTGAAATGGATATAATGGGGGAGAATGGAAGAATAAGATTATACAATAATGGAAATAGTTTTGAATTATATCAATACAAAAAAGTTGATGATAATGAGGCAGGGTCAGGATATGAAGCTTTAACTTTGACAAAACAATACAATAGAAATTATGAGAATGAAAGAATGCTTGATGCTGTTAATAATATTATAGAATGTTTAGAAAATGGAGGACAGCCAATATCAAATGCTTCTACTGCTTTGGAATCTGTAAAAATTATAGAGAGTATTAAATTATCATCAGACACAAAAACTAAAATAGATTTATAAAGTTGTAGTTTATTAATTTAACGCACGCAGGGCAAAGTAAAAAATATATATTTATTTTAAATTCAAGTTTTTATTATATAATAAATCTATTTAAACGTGCGTTGAATAAAGTAAAAAATTTAATACCACTTGGGTGGGTGTTAACATTTCTAATTGAGCAGTAAAAAAATAAAAAATAAAAATATCAATATAAATTATAAAGTCTAAAGGGTGGGTAGTGTAAAAAGGTTTAAAACTTAAATTATATACCCCAGCCTTCTTAAATTTACAGCATTACTTTAAATTTAATATTTTAATTTGCAAAAAAGACAAAATGATATGATACATTTTTTTATTTAAATAAAACTAGAATATTAAAATTATTTTATATGACTTCTATATTAATTATGTGCTTTTGCAACTTTGACGAAGTCCGGTAAAAATTGATAAAAATAAGTTCAAAATTTTATTAACATACCCCGCCCTTTAATATTTGCTGATATTTTTTGAATTCTAGTTTTAATTATATTTAAAGCTAAATCATAAATGATAGAACCCACCCAAGTGTTATTTAGATTTAAAATTTTTATTAACGCACGGTAAGCTTATTTTTATTTATTGTTTGAATTATAATTTTAACATAGCTTATATTTTAAATTTTAATTAGCGTGCGTATTTTTTTATTATAAAACAAGTAGTTTGTAATAATATAGCTCTATCAGTAATAAAAAATTATCCGGTATACTCTTCTATATACTTACGCATAAGCATTTTTATTGTTTCTTTATCAGCATCAAGTGAGGCAATATCAAAAGCATCAATCATTACTTTGCGTTCCTCAGGTGTTAAGCATTTTACAGGATCTTTTGCTATGAATAATTTTTTATACTGCGAAGGTATTAATGTTTCATCGTCCATTAAAATTTCTTCATAAAGTTTTTCACCTTCTCTGATTCCTGTAAATATTATAGGAATATCTTTTTCAGTAAGTCCGTACATTTTAAGCATGTTTTTAGCTAAGTCTAAAATTTTAACAGGCTTTCCCATATCCAAAGTAAATATTATCCCGTCATTTAAAGTGCATGCTTTAATAACTAATCTTGCAGCTTCTCTTATAGACATAAAGAATCTTACCATTTCAGGATGAGTCACAGTTAATGGCTTTCCTTCTCTAATCTGCTTTTCAAATACAGGTATAACGCTTCCGCTGCTTCCTAAAACATTACCGAATCTTGTTATTTTAAATGCAGTACTGTTTTGTTCATGAGATAATGACATTATCATTCTTTCGCATATTCTTTTGCTTGCTCCCATTAATGAAGTAGGGCGAACTGCTTTGTCTGTTGATATAAATACAAAATTTTTAATATTATTTTTAATTGCAAGAGTAGCTATATTTTCAGTTGCTAGTATATTATTTTTAATTGCTTCTTCAGGATAGGCTTCCATAAAAGGCAAATGTTTATGAGCGGCTGCATGGAAAATTATATCCGGATTTTCTTCTTTTAATATTTTATCAACTTTAACGTAATCTCTTACATTTGAAATTATATATTGGAATTTATGTTTGTTTTTTTCGTTTTTTCTGTCATTTATAGACATTATAAGAGAATGAATTGCACTTTCAGAATTATCTAAAGCCATAACTTTTTTTACAGGTAATGTAATTAATTGTCTAACAAGCTCACTTCCTATAGATCCTCCTCCGCCTGTAACTAGTATTGTTTTATCTTGATAGTATGCCGATATTTCTTTTTCATCAAAGCCAATTTCTTCTCGTCCAAGCAAATCAGATGGTTCAATATTTCTAATATCTTTTATAGAGGCATTTCCTTTTATTATCTCAAAAAATCCTGGAAGTATTTTATATTTTATTCCTGTAGGATATATAATATCTAATATTTCAAGAAGTTCTTTTTGTTTTAAAGTTGGTATTGCAATAATGATTTCTTCTATTTTGATATTTTGATTTTTATAATATTCTATTGTGTTTTCTATATCTTTAACTTTGCCTTTTACATCAATTAAATTATTATTAATATTTACTTGTTTTTTGTTTTCATCATCATCTAAAAAACAAAGTATATTATATTCATTACTATCATCAGAAGTTAATATTTCATATGCAAGTGTCTCACCTGCATTTCCAGCCCCAATTATAACTATATTTTTTTTATTCATTTTATATACAATCCCAAATATATTAAAATTCGATTTATAGTATATATTTTTTTTATTTATTATACAAGGATTTTATTATATAGTTTATTTTAAAATCATTTTGAATTTTAGTTACATACCCAGCCCTTTAAGACTTGATAGCCTATTTTTTTATTAGAACTTTATTAAGATTTTAAAACTTATATTATAATTTTTGGACCCACCCAAGTTTTTTTTAAATTTGAAATCTACTCAACGCACGGTTAATTTTATATTATTGTATAATAGTATTATAATTATAAATTCATTATAATTATAATACTGCTTAGCGTGCGGTAATTTATTTTTATTCAACTACTCCAATATACGGAAGATTTCTGTATTTCTGAGCATAGTCAATTCCGTATCCTACAACAAATTCATCCTCTATATCAAAACCATTATAATCTATTTTTATATCAACTTTTCTTCTTGAAGGTTTATTTAAAAGTGTGCATATTTTTAGAGAAGCAATATTTCTAGTTTTTAATACCTCACAAATTTTTTCTAAAGTGTATCCTGTATCTATTATATCTTCTACTATGATTACATCTCTTCCTGTAAGAGGTATATCAACATCTTTAAGTATTTTAATTTCAGAACCTATTTTATTATTTCCATAGCTAGATACTATCATAAAATCAATTTCTACAGGTACATCAATATGTCTTGATAAATCAGCAATGAATATAAAAGAACCTTTTAAAAGTCCTATTATGCATGGTATGTTTTCTTTATCTTTAAGATCATTAGAAATTTGTTCTGCTAATTCTTTAACTCTATTTTTTATATTCTCTTCAGATATAAGTACTTTTGATATATGATCATCTTTTCTCATAATTTATTCCTTAATTTTTATAGTGATTTTTTATATATTATCGTATATAAATAATAATTTAATTAAAAATATATTTTAAGTATTTTCATTTTTATAGTTTAATGATATTAAAATATATGTTAAATTAAAAGCCGACAGATAAAATATTTTATCCATCGGCTTTGTTTTTTATTAAAAGCTTAAGCTTAAATTAAATTAATTAGCTTTTTTAGCTTCTATTGCTTTTGCTAACTCTTCAGCTAATAGAGGAAGTACTTTGTTAACATCACCTACTATACCTAAATCAGCGATTCCAAACATTGGAGCATCTTTATCTTTGTTTATAGCAATAATGTATTCAGATTCTTCCATACCAGCCATGTGCTGAATAGCACCAGAAATACCGCAAGCGAAGTATATATTAGGTCTTACTGTTTTACCTGTTTGACCAACTTGTCTAGCCTGCTCTATGTATCCAGCATCTACAGCAGCTCTTGAACCAGAAACGATAGCACCAATTTTAGAAGCTACAGCCTCAAGATTCTTGAAGTTTTCTTTAGAACCTACACCTCTACCGCCAGATACCAATATTTTAGCTTCTGTAATATCAACTTTCTTAGTAGTTTCTTTTACAACATCTAAGATTTTAACTTTCATTTTAGAAGTGTCTATAGTTAAAGGTAATACTTCAACTTCACCTTTTTTACCTTCTTCTTTAGCTAATTTTTGCATTACGCCAGGTCTTACAGTAGCCATTTGAGGTCTATGATCTGGACAAACAATAGTAGCCATCAAGTTTCCGCCGAATGCAGGTCTTGTCATTCCGAAAACTTTAGTTTCATCATCTATATCTAATTTTGTACAGTCAGCAGTAAGTCCTGTAGAGATTCTTGAAGATACTCTAGGAGCTAAGTCTCTTCCTAAAGTAGTAGCACCTAATAATACTATTTCAGGTTTTTTAGCATTGATTATTGCAGTTAATGCTTGAGCATAAGCTTCAGTATCGTACTGTTTTAAAAGTTCATTGTCAACAACAACAACTTTATCAGCACCATACTCAACTAAAGTTTGAGCTAAACCTTCTATTTTATGTCCTACTAAAGCTGCTGTTACAGATACATTCAATTTAGCAGCAAGTTTTTTTGCTTCACCAATTAATTCTAAACCTACGTTTTGAATTACACCGTCTCTTTGCTCAGCAAATACTAATATTCCTTTGTAATCACTTAAATTCATTATCTATCTCCTTTTCTAAGGTTCTTTGTTAATTAAAATTAAATAACAAATTTTTCTTTTAATTTTTCAATTATGATATTAACAGCTTCTTTTGTATCAACTTCAAATACTTTACCGGCTTGTTTAGCTCCTTTAGTAAATGATTTTTTAACTTTTGTAGGAGAACCAGTAAGACCTATCAAAGAAGGGTCAATTTTGATAGTTTCAGAAGACCAAATCTCAATTTCTTTATCATAAGCCTCAACAATACCTTTAACTCTCATGTATCTTGGGCTATTAGCTTCTGATAATACAGTTATTAATGCTGGTAATTGAACGTTTAATAGGTAATATCCATCTTCTATTACTCTTTTTACAGTTAATGATTTATCAGCTTCATTATACTGAATTTCTTTAGCATAAGAAATTTGAGGTATTTGTAAGTGTTCAGCTGTTTGAGGTCCAACTTGAGCAGTATCACCGTCTATAGCTTGTCTTCCTGAAATAATAATATCATATTCTAAAGTTCTTAAAGCAGCTGCTAATGTATTAGAAGTAGCTAATGTATCAGCACCGCCGAATTTTCTATCAGTTATAAGAATAGCTCTATCAGCTCCCATAGCATAAGCTTCTCTTAATATAGCTTCAGCTTGAGGAGGTCCCATAGTTATTACAGTTACATGAGCACCATATTTATCTTTTAATTTTAAAGCTTCTTCTAAACCTGCTTTATCATCTGGGTTCATTATACTAGGAACACCATCTCTTATTAATGTACCTTTTACAGGGTCTAGTTTAATTTCTGTTGTATCTGGAACCTGTTTTATACAAACTACTATTTTCATTTCTATTCCTCCATAAATGTTTTATTTACTAATTGGCTTATTTTAAAAGGTTTCCTGCTATTACCATTCTTTGAACTTCAGATGTACCTTCATAGATTTCAGTAATCTTAGCATCTCTCATCATTCTTTCAACAGGATATTCTCTTGTATAACCATATCCACCATGAAGCTGAACGGCTTTAGTTGTTACTTCCATTGCAGTTTCTGCAGCGAATAATTTAGCTCTTGCAGCATCTACTGAATATGGAAGATGGTTGCTTTCTCTCCAAGCTGCTTTATAAACAAGAAGTCTTGCAGCTTCTACTTTAACTTCAAGGTTAGCTAATTGGAATTGAGTATTTTGGAAATTAGCTATTGTTCTTCCGAACTGTTTTCTTTCTTTTACATAAGCAACAGTTTCATCAAGTGCACCTTGAGCAATACCTAATGCTTGAGAAGCAATTCCTATTCTTCCTCCATCAAGAGTCATCATAGCAATTTTAAATCCTTTTCCTAATTCTCCTAATAGGTTGTCTTTAGGTATTCTTGCATTTTCAAATATTAATTCGCAAGTAGCAGAACCTCTAATACCTAATTTTTTCTCTTTTTTACCAACACTAAATCCAGGAGTTGTTGATTCAACTATGAAAGCAGAAATACCTTTTAATCCTTTTGATTTATCTGTCATAGCAAATATTACATATACATTAGCATATCCTGAATTTGTTATGAATATTTTTGAACCATTAAGTACCCATTCCTGAGTAGATTCATCTAATACAGCTACAGTTTGTTGACCTGCTGCATCTGTACCAGCATTAGGTTCAGTAAGTCCGAATGCTCCAAGCCATTCACCGCTAGCCAATTTAGGAACATATTTTTGTTTTTGAGCGTCTGTACCGAATTGTAATATAGGCCAAGTTCCAAGAGAAGTGTGAGCAGAAAGAATAACACCAGTAGTACCGCAAACTCTTGATAATTCTTCAACAGCCATAGCGTACATTAAGTTGTCTCCACCAGCTCCACCGTATTCCTTAGGAATAGGTATACCCATAAGTCCGATTTCAGCCATTTTCTTAACAGTTTCAACAGGAAATCTTTCTTCCTCGTCAATTTCTGTTGCTAAAGGTTTTACCTCTTTTTCAGCAAATTCTCTGATCATTTGTCTGAAAAGTTCATGTGTTTTAGGCAAATTAAATTCCATTCTAGTCCTCCTGATAATATCTTTATCAATTTTTTTTATTTATAATAAATTTAACAATTGTCATTTTTTCATTATAGTTGCTTTTCCAGATAAAACAACTTTGCCTTCTTGATTAGTACAAGTAGTAGAAAGAATTACTCTATTTTTTTCAGGTATAAGTTCAATAATTTCAGCAGTAGCTGTTATTGTATCTCCAAAATATACAGGTGCTGTAAATTTTAATTCCTGTCCCATATAAATACTGCCTTCACCTGGAAGTTTTGTTCCTAAAACGGCAGATACAAGTCCAGCAGTAAGCATTCCATGAGCTATTCTATGTTTGAACATAGTTTGTTGTGCATGAACTTCATTCAAATGAGCTGGGTTTGTGTCGAGTGTAATTCCTGCATATAGAACCACATCTGTCTCTGTTATAGTTTTAGCAACTTCAGCTTTCATCCCAACTTTTAATTCTTCAAATTTCATAATTATTGCTCCTAAAAAATATTTTCATAATTTTATAAAGTTTCGGCAAAATCTCTTTATCAGATATCTTGCCGAAAAATATTCAATTTTTTATTTTATTATTATATTATCATACAACGCCAAAGCTAGCAAGTACAATACAAATTGCAACTGTTACTACAGGAATTATAGCTGTACACATTGCAATATCACCATAAGATTCTCTGTGAGTCATTCCAGTAACAGCAAGAACAGTAATAACCGCACCATTGTGAGGCATAGTATCCAAACCACCGCAAGCCATAGAAGCTATTCTGTGAAGAACCTGAGGATCTATGTTAGCAGCTAAAGCATCTTTTAAATATGTGTCAGCAAGAGCTTCAAGTGCTATACTTAATCCGCCTGATGCAGAACCTGTTATACCAGCAAGTGCTGATACAGAAACTGCTTCTGATACAAGAGGGTTAGAAGAAAGACCTAATAAAGCTCCTTTTACAACAGCAAATGCTGCCATAGAAGCGATAACATTTCCGTAACCAACCTCAGAAGCTGTGTTCATTACAGCAAGGAATGATCCTGATACACCATCAGTAAGAGTTTTAGTAACACTTTCCATTCTCTTTAAGTTAACAACTATTGCCACTATTATAGAAACTACTAATGCAACGATCAAGCTCCAGTTTCCTACAACTTTACCAGCGCTAGTTCCGTAACTTTCAAGATAAGAAAGGTCTAAACTAGGGAATATGAATTTAGAAGTGATAAGTCCTACAACCAATACCAACAATATAGGAAGTATAGCAATTCCGAATGGAGGTACTTTTTTTTCTTCATTAGTTACTGTTGGTTCATTTTGATGTACTCCATATCCCTCACCTTTAGCCATAGCTTTTTTAGCTCTTCTTTGAAGCCAGAAAATTCCGCCTGATGCCATTAATATAGAACCAATTATACCAAGTATTGGAGCTGCATAAGGGTCAGTTCCAAAATACTGCATAGGAATAGCATTTTGGATTTGAGGAGTTCCAGGTAAAGCAGTCATTGTGAAAGTGAAAGCTCCGCAAGCAATTGATCCTGGAATGAATCTTTTAGGGATTCCTGCTTCTCTAAATAAAGCTGCTGCTACAGGATAAATAGCGAAAGATACAACGAATAAAGATACACCGCCGTAAGTAAGTACAGCACATGCAAGAACTATAGCAAGTATAGCTTTTTCTTTACCGAATTTTTCACAAATAAAATATGAAATACTTTTTGCTGAACCTGTATCATCCATTACTTTACCAAATATAGCGCCAAGTAAGAAAATAGGGAAATAACTTCTTACATATCCAGCTAAGCTGCTCATAAATGTTTCTGTATATGTAGCCAAAATGTGAATACTTCCGCTATCTATACCGCTCATTATTGCAGCAAAACAAGCAAGAATAGGTGCTATGATTAAAACTGAAAACCCCCTATACGCTAAATACATTAAAAGTATCAGCGATAATACAATACCAATTGTTCCAAATGCCATATAATGTCTCCTTTTAATTTTTTTTTAATTTAAAATACTAATCCCATTTTTTCATCAATAAATATTTTTGAATCCATTTTCTTCAAGTCATCAGCTACAATAGGCTTGAATTCCATTTGATCCAATACATCTTTTTGGAGATCTACTCCAGGAGCTATTTCAACTAATTTTAATCCTTCTTTAACAAGAGTGAAAACAGCTCTTTCAGTTACATAAGTAACTTTTTTATTATTTTTATTAGCAATATTACCGCTGAATGTAACTTGCTCTACATCTTTTACAAATTTCTTAACTTTTCCTTCCTGAAGAATTCTAAGCTCTCCATTTTCTACGCCTATTTTTAATCCTCCAGTTGTGAAAGTACCCAAGAATACTACTTCTTTCGCATTTTGAGTGATATTAATAAATCCGCCGCATCCTGCAATCTTTGGTCCAAATTTAGAAACGTTAATATTTCCGTATTGATCGCATTGTGCTAGGCCTAAAAATGCCATGTCTAATCCGCCGCCGTCATAGAAGTCAAACTGATATGGCTGATCAACTATTGCTGTTGCATTAAATGTAGCTCCGAAGCTAAGTCCTCCCATAGGAGTACCGCCTATTGCTCCAGGCTCAACAGTAGGGGTGAAGTATTGTTCTTGACCTTCTTCATTTACTACCATTGCTATGACTTCTGGCATTCCTATACCATAGTTAAGTATTTTTTTGCTCTTATCTAGAAGCATTGCACATCTTCTTGATATGATTTTTCTTTCATCAAGTTTTACTTCTTTAAGGCTTCCTTCTACAACAAAGTTATTTTTTACATAACCTTCATTGAAATATTCTCCGAAAGTCTGCATGTGATTTTCAGGAGTTTCAGCTACAACTACATAGTCTACTAAAATTCCAGGAATTTTTACTTCTTTTGGAGGTATGCTTCCTTTTTTTACTTTTCTTTTTACTTGTACAAAAACCTTTCCTCCATTATTTTTAGCGGCAGTTGCTACAGATAAAGCTTCAAGTGTAAGAGCTTCTTCTTCAAAAGAGATATTACCATCTTCGTCTGCAGAAGTACCTCTTAATATAGCATAATCTAGTTTTGGAGCATGATAGAATAATAAATCTTGTCCACTGAATTTACATCTTTCAACGATATCTTCAGTTGTTACGCTATTAAGTTTTCCGCCTTGAAGTTCTGGATCAACAAAAGTTCCAAGTCCTACATGTGAAAGTATACCTGGTTTTCCAGCTGCCATTTCTCTAAACATTTGAGAAATAACCCCTTGCGGAAGATTGTAAGCTTCAATTTCATTGCTGTTGGCTAATTCGCCAAGTTTTGGAGCCAATCCCCAGTGTCCTGCTACAACTCTTTTTACAAGTCCTTTATGAGCTAAGTGTCCTGCGCCTCTTCCTTTACTATCTCCGATTCCAGCTGCAAAAATAACACTTAAATTGTTAGGAGATCCTTTTTCTAAAAAGGATTTCTCAACGCTAGTTAAAATTTCTTCAGCAGATCCGATACCCACAAATCCGCATAACCCTACAAAGGAGTTATCCTTGATAAGCTCAGGAACCTGACTTGCTTTTATAAATTTTCCTTTATCCATATTACCACCTTCTTAAAATAATTGAAATAGTTCTTAGTTAATTATAGGACATTTTTTTTTAAAAATCAATGCATAATGTGATAAAATAAATATTTTGTTTAATATGGAAACTAAAAATAAACAAAATTTAAAGATATTGTATTTAATTATTTCTTAATTTTTTTTATATAACTTAGATTTAATATAATATAAATTATAATGTATTACAAAAGTTATTATATTATTTATATTCTTATTTATTTTTTATAAAGTTGTTTTTTATGTTAACATTATCGAACTTTTTTATTTATTTAAATATTTATATCAATGCATTAAACTGACTATATTGATATATTATTGTTTTTTGTGTATATGAAATATGATTTAGTATATTTGCTGTTTAGTTGTAAGTAAATATTTATATAGATTATATACCAAATGATACTATAATAATATTGTTTTATAATATTTCTTCTATTATTAGTTATTAATAAATTATTATTTTTCTGGTGTTTATTATATAATCATATAGTTTATAATTTTTGAATAATTGAGATAGTATTTTATATAAAATTGTATAATAGAGTTATTTTTATTTTTTATATCATTTTGTAATTTTATAATGCTGTTATTTAAAAAATAAAAATTCATATTTTGTAATTTTTTATATTTGTTATTTTTATATTATTTTTATTTTATAAAAACGATTGTTTTATATTTACTATATATTGGTAATATTATTTTTATTAAAGTATATTTTTTAGTAATTATAAGTTCTTTAAATATGTATTTTTTTATATTTATTTTCTTTTATTGTAAAATTATATTAGAAATAGTATGATAATAAATATATTAATATTTATTTAAATGTATTATATAGTAATATAAAAATATTTTTATAGTATATTATTAGATATTTTTTATAAAATTATTATAGTGTGGCAAAGTGTTTTTTTGATTATTTTTTGTACTGCGATTTTATTTAAAATTTTATAATAGTTTTAATTAAGTGTTGAGAGTTGTTTTTGTTTTAGTTCTTATTTAAATATATTTTTGGTACATATTTTAAAACTTTAAAATTGATATCTATTGGCTATATATTACAAAATAAATATATATGATTATATTTTATGTATTTTGCTTGATTTTTTTTAAAAATATTGATAAACTATTAGAATAGTGTTTTTTGGAGAAATTTTTAAAATTCTATAAATCAATTATAAAAAGTCAAGGAGTTATTATGGCTGAAGAGAAAAAATTAGACTCCCTTCTTGAACGTATATATCAAGATGGTGTTGAAAAATCCAACAAAAAAGCTGATGAAATAATCTCAAATGCTAAAAGCGAAGCTGACAGAATTATAAAAGAGGCAGAGGTAAAATCAGAGGAAATTATTAAAGAGGCAGAAAGAAAGTCAGAGGAGCTAAAGAAAAATACAATAACAGATGTTCGTATGGCAGGCGAGCAGTCAATCAGTGCTTTAAAACAAAGAATAAAGGATTTAGTAACTGCTAAAGTATTAGAAGACGGACTTAAAGGTGCTTTTGCAGACACTTCATTCTTAAAAGATTTAATACTTGAAGTAGTAAAAAAATGGGATATTTCTTCAAGTAATTCAGATGTAACAGTATATTTCCCAGAATCAAAGAAAGCTGATATAGATTCATCTTTCGAGAAATCTATAAAAAGTGCTATAAATAACGCTACTATTAATTTTGATAAGAAATTATCTAACGGTTTCAAAATCGTTCCTGAAGGCGGAAATTATCAACTTCAATTTACAGATGAAGATTTCGTAGAGTTCTTCAGTGATTATATTAAAGCAAAAACGGAAGAAGTAATATTTACTAAATAAGAGGAGTGAGTATGGGATCATATTATTATCTTATCTCAGGTCTTCCCGAAGTTAAACTTTCTGACGCTAAGGCTAAGTATGATATTAATGAAATTACTCAAAGCATATTATCTAGTTTAAGTGCTAAAGATGCTAAATTTTTCAAGTATTTAATTTATCAAAATGATAATAAAAATTTAGTAAGTGCTATAGCAAAACAAAAGGGATTATTTACTCCTTATATAGAACATATAGAACCATCAATATTCAGCAAAGAAGAAATGCAGAAATATTCTAGCATATCAAATTTACCATTATATATGAGCAAATTTTTAGAAGATAATAAGAATATTGAATGGGAAAATGCAAGACATATAGAAAATACTCTTTTAAATTTGTATTATGAAGAGATGATAAAAAGCGGTAATTCATTTATAAAAAATTATGCTTTATTTATGAGGGATATGAAGAATGTTCTTGCTGCTTTAAATGGAAGAGCTTTAGGTTTCAGCAGTGATGAGATATCAAAAGAACTTATAGGAGATTATTCTTTGATATCTGCATTAACAAAATCTACAGCTTCAGATTTTGGAGTAGGCAGAGAGATACCATACATTAATACTATTGTTGAAACATTCAATTCATCAGATAAAGCAGATCCGTATAATATAGAAAATATAGAGTGTTCTTTAGTAAGAGAATTTTTAGATAGATTAACTTCTATTAAATCTTTCACAACAGATAATGTTTTTGCTTATTATATAAATCTTACTTATGCTGTTAGTATAAATGGAAGGAATGAAGAGGAAGGTAAAAAACATTTGGAGACGCTAATAGGTTCATTAAAAGAAAAAGCGTCTGCTATGTAATGTATGTATAATTAATTAGGAGATAGAAATGACTAAAGGTAAAGTAACTGCTATTATATCAAACCTAATTTCAATAGAGGTAGACGGTCCTGTTTCACAAAACGAGATATGTTATGTATCTTGCGGTAATGCGAAACTTATGGCTGAGGTTATTAAAATATCAGGTACTAGTGCTAGTGCTCAGGTATTTGAATCTACTAGGGGTGTAAAATTAGGTGATGCCGTAGAGTTTACTGGTTCAATGTTAGAGATTGAATTAGGACCTGGACTTTTAGGTAAAAACTTTGACGGACTTCAAAATGACCTTGATAAATTACAAGGTGTATTCTTAGAAAGAGGTAAATATAATGATCTTTCTGAAGATAAAGAATCAACTTATGACTTTACTCCGATAGCTAAAGTAGGAGAGGAAGTACAAGCTGGAGATTGGATTGGTGCTGTTAAAGAAGGTTGGATTGACCATAAAATAATGGTTCCTTTCAAATTTGAAGGCAAAGGTGTTGTTGAAAGCGTAGCTTCAGCAGGCACTTATCATTTACAGGATACATTGGCTGTAATCAAATCAGCTAATGGTGAAAAAGTAAATGTAACAATGATACAAACTTGGCCTGTAAAACTTACTATTAAAGCATATAAAGAAAAGCCAAGACCTTTCAAACTATTAGAAACAGGTGTAAGAACTATAGATACATTTAACCCTATTACTGAAGGCGGTACAGGATTTATTCCAGGACCATTCGGAGCAGGTAAAACAGTATTACAGCACGCTTTAGCTACTAACGCAAACGCTGACTTGATCATAATGACAGCTTGCGGTGAGAGAGCTAATGAGGTAGTAGAAATATTTACAGAATTCCCAGAACTTATAGACCCTAGAACAGGAAGAAGTTTGATGGAAAGAACAACAATCATCTGTAACACTTCTAACATGCCAGTTGCTGCACGTGAAGCTTCAGTTTATGTAGGTATGACTATAGCTGAATATTACAGATCAATGGGACTTAAAGTTCTTCTTCTTGCTGACTCTACTTCTCGTTGGGCACAGGCTTTAAGAGAGATGTCTAACAGACTTGAAGAGTTGCCAGGACCGGATGCATTCCCTATCGACTTGCCAGCTATTATTTCTAGTTTCTATGCTAGAGCAGGTTTCGTATACTTAAATAACGGAGAAACAGGTTCTATTACATTCATAGGTACAGTATCTCCTGCAGGCGGTAACTTGAAAGAGCCAGTAACAGAATCTACTCGTAAAGCTGCTAGATGTTTCTACGCTTTATCACAAAAACGTGCTGACAGTAAGAGATATCCTGCTGTTGACCCATTAGATTCTTATTCTAAATATATTGAATATCCAGAGTTCATAGAATTCTCAGATACTAATATAGAAAAAGGCTGGGCTGATAAAGTAACTAAAGCAAAAGATATTGCTAGAAGAGGACAGGAAGCTAATGACCAAATAAGCATTCTTGGTGATGACGCAGTACCTCTTGAATACCATCAGCGTTTATGGAAAGCAGAACTTATAGACTTCGTTATCTTACAGCAGGACGCTTTCGATAAAGTAGATAAGAACTGTCCTATAGAAAGACAAAAAGAATTATTAAATCAAGTTATGAAAGTTGTAGAAGCTGATTACAGATTTGATGATTATAGTGAAGTAGGTACTTATTTCAAAAGACTTATTAACGCATTCAAACAGATGAACTATTCTGTATATCAGTCTGATGATCACAAAAAATACACAGCTGAGATGGAATCAATATTTGCTGAAAGGAGTATAACACATGCCTAAAGCATTTCAAAAAGTATATACAAAATTAGTACAGATCACTAAAGCAACTGTATCATTAAGAGCAGAAAATGTTGGTAACGATGAGATGGCTCTAGTAGCTGGCAGACCTGCTCAGGTTGTAAAAATGATTGGAGATATTGTTACACTTCAGGTTTTCCAAGGTACTGAAGGTATACCTACTAACGCTGAAGTTGTATTCTTAGGTAGACCTCCTAGACTTAAAGTAAGCGAACTTCTTGCAGGAAGATTCTTCAATGCTTATGGTGAGCCTATTGATGGAGGTGCAGAAATTGAAGGTAAGGAAGTAGAAATCGGAGGACCTTCTGTAAATCCTGTTAGAAGAAAACAGCCTTCCGAACTTATCGCTACTGGTATTGCTGGTATAGACCTTAACAATACTCTTGTTACAGGACAGAAAATACCATTCTTCGCAGACCCAGACCAGCCTTATAACGCAGTACTTGCACAGGTTGCTTTGAGAGCTGAAGCTGATAAGATCATTCTTGGAGGTATGGGACTTTCTAACGATGACTACTTATCATTCAAAAATACATTTACTGAAGCTGGAGCATTAGATAAAATCATATGTTTCATCAATACTACTGATGACCCTCCAGTAGAAAGACTTTTGATACCTGATATGGCTTGTACAGCTGCTGAATATTTCGCAGTTGAGCATAAGCAGAAAGTTCTTGTTCTTCTTACAGACATGACACTTTATGCAGACGCTTTGGCTATCGTATCTAACAAGATGGACCAAATTCCTTCTAAAGACTCTATGCCAGGTTCTTTATATTCAGACCTTGCTAAAATATATGAGAAAGCAGCTCAGTTCCCAGACGGCGGATCTATTACTATTATTGCTGTTACTACTCTTAACGAAGGTGATATTACTCATGCTGTACCAGACAACACTGGTTACATCACTGAAGGTCAGCTTTACTTAAGACGTGACTCTGATATAGGTAAAACAATCATTGACCCATTCAGAAGTCTTTCACGTTTGAAACAGTTGGTTATAGGTAAGAAAACTAGAGAAGATCACCCTGCTGTAATGAACACTTTAGTACGTCTTTATTCAGATGCTGCTAATGCTAAAATGAAAAAAGAAAACGGATTCGACTTGACTGAGTACGATGAAAGATGTTTGAAATATGCTGCTGAATATTCTGAAAGATTATTAGCAATAGACATTAACATAAAAATTGATGAGATGTTAGAAACTGGTTGGGAATTGATGGGTAAATACTTCAGTAAAGCAGAAGTAGGTGTAAAAGAATCACTTGTAGAAAAATATGGTAAATGGACTAACAACTAATTTTTAATAAAGTAGGTACAAAATATGGCATTAAAGTTTCAATACAATAAAACGGCTCTTCAAAACCTAAGACGTCAGCTTTCTATTCGTGAGAAAGCATTGCCTACTTTAAAAAGTAAAGAGGCAGCTCTTCGTCTTGAGGTGAGAAAGATTACCGCTGAGATTGAATTACTTAAAGAAGAATACCAAAAGTTAGTTAAAGAAAATCAAAACTACAATGGTTTTTGGACTGAATTTCCTGAGATAGTAAAAATCAAGAAAATTAATTCCGAGCTTAAAAACATTGCCGGTGTTAAAGTGAATATACTTTCTAATATAGATTTTGCTATTGAAAATGTCAGCCTCTTTAATATGCCTTCTTGGATAAGACTTGCCATAAGTATGTTTGAACGCCTTATGACTATTCAGGTAAAAATTGAAATGACTGAGGCTAGATTAAATGCTTTGGCTTATGCTAGGAAAAAAACTACTCAGAAAGTTAACCTTTATGAGAAAGTACAGATTCCTGAGTATAAAACAGCTATAATCAAGATTAAAAGGTATATGGAAGACGAGGATAATTTAAGTAAGTCTTCTCAAAAGATAGTAAAAGAAAGAAACAGAGCTAAGGAGGCATCTTTATGATTAGAAAAATGAAGAAACTCTCTCTCTTTGTCTTTCATGAGGATAGGGAAAAAACTTTAAGCGATTTGGCATCACTTGGACTTGTGCATATTGAAATTGCTAATGGTGTTTCATCTGAAAATATAGAAAATATTTCAAGTAAGAAAAATGATGCTTTAAGAGCTAAAAATATTATTAATAATGCTTTGGCTGATGCTAAAAAGGCTAAAAAAGATGTTTCTAATGTGAAAGCTGATAATTTATCAAAAAAAGCTAATGAAGTTATAGAAAATGTTATATCTACTTCTCAGGCTTCTGATAAATTGAAAGCTGAAAGAGATATGCTTAAAAAAGAATTATCTGTTATAGCTCCTTTCGGGGATTTTAGCTTTGATAAAGTTAATGGCTTAAAAGAAAAAACAGGCTATAATATTCTATTCTACAGTGCAAATGCTAAAGAGTATAATGACTATAATTTCTCTGAAGTTAAGGATATATTTACTTATTCTATCAAAGAGGAAGCTGGAAAAGTTTATTTTATTGCTTTCAAAAAAGACGGCAGTGAAGAGACTATTCCTTTCGATATAGTTAATATGCCTTCTCATTCTTATAGCGAAATAAATGAGAAAATAGCTAAGCTCGATAAAGAAATAGAGAATAATGATACTGAGATTATAAAAAATCAGGTATTTATAGAAGCTATTAATAAAGAAATAGATAATCTTAATATATCTAATCATTTTGAAGAAGCTAAAGAAAGCTTTGTAGCTAGCGAAGGCACAGAAGGAAAAATCCTTTATGTAGAGGCTTATGTTCCTAAAGATAAAGAAAGCGAAGTGAAGTCTTTACTCGACAGCAAGAAAATAGCTTATATAATGGAAGATCCTTCAAGAGATGATAGAGTTCCTGTTGAGCTTAAAAATAATAAGTATTCAGGTGCTTATGAGCTTATTACAAAATTATTCCAATTACCGAATTATTTCGAGATAGATTTAACTCCTATGATAGCGGTTTTCTATCCATTATTCTTCGCTTATTGTTTCGGTGATTCAGGTTATGGTATAGTATTAACTATAGTAGCTTTAATAGGCTTATTTACAGTATTAAAAGGACAATTAAGAGGAGTAGGCATACTTGCTTTAACATTAGGTATATGTACTACTATTATGGGTGTTATAAACGGAGGCAGTTTCTTTGGTGTAAGCATACCTTCAAATACACAAATACCTATATTTGCCACTTTAAGTAAGTATTTAATAATTACAGACTTAAAAGAAAATTGGTTCTTAACTCCATTTAATACAGCATTACTTATAGGCGTACTTCATATATGTTTCGCTTTATTGGTAGGCGTTATAGACAGAATTAAAACTAGCCCTATAGGCGATATACTTGGTGCTATAGGTAAACTTCTATTCATACCGGGACTTGTTTTATGGTTCTTGGGTGATATGCAGAAAATGGAAGTTATCAAACAATTCAGCACTGTATATTATGCTTTAATAGCTGTTGGTTTGGTATTCTTAGTAATACTTTCTAATGTTGGTAAGAAGCCTGATGTATTAAACTCTATACTTGGAGTTTATTTTGCAGCAACTGGTATAATGGGTGATACACTTTCTTATATACGTTTGTTTGCTTTAGGTGCATCTGGTTCTATATTAGCATTGGTAATAAATCAGATAGGTATGAGTTTCAAAGCTATTCCTGGTGTTGGCGTAGTGATAATGGTTGTATTCCTTGTAGTAGGACATATTGCCATCTTCTTACTAAACATACTTGGTGCTTTGGTACACCCTTTGAGATTAACATTTGTAGAGTTCTACAATAACGTTGGTTTTGAAGGCGGCGGAAAAGAGTATAAGCCTCTCAAAAAAGCGGCTTAATTAGTTTATATAAAAAATAATTAAAAAGAAAATAATCTAAAAAAGGAGATTTTATTATGGGTTTTACAATGAACACAGCACTTTTATTAGGATATTTAGGTGCAGGATTAATGGTAGGTATGTCTGGTATTGGTAGTGCAGTTGGTACTTCTATTTCTGCTATGACTACAGTTGGTGCTTTAAAGAAAAACAAAGATGCTTTCGGTAGCTGTCTTGTTTTAAGTGCCTTACCTGGTACACAAGGTCTTTATGGTTTCGCTGCTTTCTTCATTATGCAGCCTTATCTAACAGCTGACATAAGCATATTTCAAGGTGCTGCTATATTAGGTGCTGGTATCGCTGTTGGTTTAGCTTGTATGGTTTCAGCTATATTCCAAGGTAAAGTTTGTGCTAATGGTGTTGAAGCTATAGGTAATGGTTATGACGTATTCGGTAACACTATCATCGTTGCTGTATTCCCAGAACTTTACGCTATCGTTTCTTTCGCTACAGCATTCTTAATCAGCGGTGTTTTAGGTGCTTAATTAAGTAATTAATAAAAGTGAATAAATAAGAATCCGTAGGAGTGATAATAACTCTTACGGATTTTTTATTTTTAATAAAAATAAAAAATTATATATAATTATAATATCTATTTTTTATTATATATTATTTATATAGTTTTTATTATTATAAGATATATTAATTTTATAAATTATTTATCTTTTTATTTAAAATAATAGGAGTAATCACATGAAAAAATACATTGCAGAGCCATTTAGAATTAAAATGGTAGAACCTATAAGAATGATCTCTAGAGAAGAAAGAGAAGAAAAAATAAAAGAAGCGAATTATAATGTATTTGCTTTGAAAGCTGAAGATGTTTATATTGATTTATTAACTGATTCAGGTACAGGTGCTATGAGCGATAAGCAATGGTCTGGAATTATGATGGGTGATGAATCATATTCTGGAAGCAGAAGTTATTTTCATCTTATGGATGTTGCTAAATCTATATTCGGATACAAATATTTTCAGCCTGTTCACCAAGGAAGAGCAGCTGAAAAAGTATTACTTCCTAATATAATTAAAAAAGGTCAGTATTCTATTTCAAATATGCACTTTGATACAACAAGAGGACATGTTGAATTAGCCGGCGGTATAGTTGTAGACTGTGTTTGTAAAGAGGCATTGGATACAGAGAATTATTTTGATTTCAAAGGTAATATGGATGTAGAGAGACTTGAGAAATTAATAAAAGAGTATAAGCCAGAGAATGTTGGTATTATTATAATGACAATTACAAATAATACTGCAGGAGGTCAGCCTGTATCTATACAAAATATCAAAGAAACTTCTGAAATAGCCAAAAAATATAATATACCTCTTATTATAGATGCTGCCAGATATGCTGAAAACTCTTATTTTGTTAAGAAAAGAGAAAAAGGCTACGAAAATAAAACTATAAGAGAAATAGTAAAAGAAACTTTCCAATATGCTGACGGATTTACTATGAGTGCTAAAAAAGATGCTATAGTTAATATGGGCGGATTAATAGGTATAAAAGAGAATGAAGCTTTATATGAAAAAATTAAAATATCTACTATTCCTAATGAGGGATTTGTTTCATACGGCGGATTATCCGGAAGAGATTTAGAAGGTCTTGCTATAGGTTTAGATGAAGGATTGGATGTTGATTATTTGCATTATAGAATAGGACAGATTGAATATTTAGGTGATATATTAAGAGAAGCTAAAGTACCTTTTCAATATCCTGTAGGAGGACATGCTTTATTTGTAGATGCTAAAAAACTTCTTCCTCATATTCCTTATTATGAGTTTCCTGGACAGGCTTTGGCTATAGAATTATACAGAGAAGCAGGAATAAGAGGCTGCGATATAGGTTCTTATATGATAGGAAATGATCCTAAAACAGGAAAGCAAATAGAATCTGAATTGGAATTGACAAGATTAGCTATACCTAGAAGAGTTTATACACAGGCACATATGGATATTATTGCTGAGGCTTTAATATCAATAAAAGATAGGGCTTCTTCTATAAGAGGATATAGAATAACTTGGGAGCCTCCTATATTAAGACATTTTACATCCAAATTAGAGCCATTATCTTAATAGTAGAATAAGTGTATAGATATGAATAAAGAGAGAGGCAATTTTAGCAGTTCTATAGGTTTTATCATAGCTTGTGTAGGATCAGCAGTTGGAATAGGGAATGTTTGGATGTTTCCTTGGAGAGTAGGTCAATTCGGCGGGGCAATATTTCTTATATTATACTTTTTCTTCGTTATTGCTTTAGGTGTAATAGGTTTAATAGGCGAATTTACATTGGGCAGAATGAATAAAACAGGCCCAATAGGTTCTTTTGAAAATGCTTTAAAAACTAGAAATAAAAATTTCGGAGCTATTATAGGCATCATTCCCATGATTGGGGCTCTTGGTATAGCTATAGGATATTCTGTAGTCGTAGGCTGGATATTAAGATATACTGTAGGTGCTATAGACGGCAGTTTATTTTCATCTTCAGATATTGGCTTATATTTTGTATCTATTATAACTGATTTTGGAAGCGTGCCTTGGCATATTACAGGAATAGTTATTTGCGTTCTCATATTAATAGGCGGAGTAAGTAAGGGAATAGAACTAGCTAATATGTTATTAATACCTTTATTCTATATATTGTTTATTGTATTATTAGTGAGAGTATTAACTTTACCCAATATAAAAGAAGGTATATATTATTTATTATTTCCTAATTGGAAGATTTTATATAATCCTAAGGCTTGGGCTATGGCACTTGGTCAGGCATTTTTTTCTATATCTTTAGCCGGAAGCGGAATGGTAGTATACGGATCATATTTAAAAGATGACGTAAATATACCAAAATCGGCAATTCAAACAGCTGTTTTTAGTTCTTTAGGTGCTTTATTATGTGCTTTTGTGGTTATACCTGCTGTATTTGCATTTGGAATAAATCCTAATGCAGGACCTCCTTTAATATTTATATCTATACCTTTAGTATTTCAGAAAATGCCTTTCGGTTATTTTTTCTCTATACTATTTAATATATCAATATTATTTGCAGCTATTTCATCATTGATAAATTTGATGGAATGTCCTATTGAGGCTTTAGAAAATAGATTGAAATTATCAAGAAAGGTTTCTGTTATTACTATTGGAATAATCATGATAGCTATAGGTATTTTTATAGAAAGAGCTGATAGAGTAGGATCATGGATGGATTTTGTTTCTATGTATATTGTTCCTACAGGAGCTATGCTTTCGGCTGTAATGATTTTCTGGGTTATAGGAATGAAAACTTTCAGAGAAAATGCAGAAAAAGGAATGAATAAACATTTACCTAAATGGTTTGATTTTATGTCTAAATATGTATTTGTTGGAGTATCTATTTTGATTTTAATATTAAGCATCACATTAGGCGGATTCTAATGAATATATAATTTATTAATAAGAAGGTTAGGTTATTATGCCTAACCTTTTTTATAATCAAAATTGACAAATAGAATAACTTTGTTAAAATTATTTTTATTTAAAGAGTTTTTTATGAATAAATATTTTTTAGAAGAAGAGCTATATTGGATTAGAAAGCCAAAAAATATATTAATATATGATAAAAAGATAGAAATATATACAGAACCTAATACTGATTTATGGCAGAGAACATATTATGGTTTTAGAAATGATAATGCTCCAATACTTCAAACAAGAACTAAAGAAAAATATTTTTCATTTATAGTGAAAACTGTATTTGAAAGCAAGCATCGTTTCGATCAATGCGGAGTTGCCATTTATATAGACAGTGAAAATTGGTTTAAGGCTTCTATAGAATACGAAAATGAAGATTATCAGCGTTTAGGAAGTGTGGTTACAAATAACGGTTATTCTGATTGGGCTACTCAGGATATATCGGCTTCTATAAAAGAGATGCATTACAGATTAAGCAGAAGAGAAAGCGATTTTTTAATTGAGTACAGCGAAGACGGAATAAATTTCAAGCAAATGAGAATATTTCATTTATTCAAAGCTGATGATGAAATACCATTTGGAATATATGCCTGCAGTCCTGAAAACTCATCTTTCAAAGCAGTATTTTCAGATATGGAAATAACTGAATGTAAATGGCTTGAACATAAATAATTATTTTATGATAAACAATAAAGAATATAAATTTAATGCAGTAATAAAGAAAGTACCTGATATGGATGCGGCTTATATAGAGTTTCCTTATGATGTAAAAAAAGAATTTGGAAAAGGTCGTGTTAAAGTAACTGCATTTTTTGACGGATTTGAATATAAAGGAATACTTGTGAAGATGCAAACTCCTTGTCATATAATAGGTATAAGAAAAGATATAAGGAAAGCTATAAATAAGCATGCAGGAGACACCATAGAAGTGATAATAAAAGAGCGTGAATAATGGTTCTTTAAGAAATTTTTTAATAAATACTTAAATTGACAAATAAATATAGTCTGTTAAAATAGCTTAAATCAAAACAATAAAAAAATAATATATTGGAATATTAAAATATGGCAGAAAACTATAAGGTAATAGCAAGAAAATATCGTCCTCAAACTTTTGAAGAAGTTATAGGGCAGGAACATATCACTAAAACAATATCAAAAAGTATAGCTCAGAAAAAAATAGCTCATGCATATCTTTTTTCAGGAGCTCATGGAGTTGGTAAAACATCTCTTGCTAGAATTATAGCTAAAGCCTTAAACTGTGTTAATGGCCCTACTGATAAGCCTTGCGGAGTTTGTCCTTCATGTACTCAAATAGAAAACGGTACTCCTCTTGATGTTATAGAAATTGACGGTGCAAGCAACAGAGGTATAGAAAATATAAGAACAATTATTGAAAATGTAAGAATATCCCCGGTGGCTGGAAAATATAAAGTATATATCATAGACGAAGTGCATCAGATAACTAATGAGGCTTTTAATGCTTTGCTTAAAACATTGGAAGAGCCTCCTGCTCATGTTGTTTTTATACTTGCTACTACTGAAGCTGAAAGGGTACTTCCTACTATAAGGAGCCGATGTCAGCAATATACTTTTAAATCTCTTGGTATAGATGATTTAGAGAAGATATTAAAAGGCATACTTGATAAAGAAAATATTAAATATGATGAAGAAGCAATTTTCTTAATAGCTAAGCAGGCCAGAGGTTCTGTACGCGATAGTGAAACTATACTTGAAAAAATGATAGCTTACACTACAGATAAAAAGTATATAACTAGTGCAGATGTTAATGCTGTTGTAGGCGGAAATAATTTTTCTTTTGTCAAAGAGTTTTTTGATATCATGATTTCAGGCGACAAAAGAAAATATTTTGAATTTGTGAAGAAATTATTTGAGGAGTCTGTAGATCCTAGAACATTCATAAACAGTATAATCGAGTATATACGTGTTGTGCTTATGATAAAAAGCGGTATTGATGATATAAAGTTATTAGAGATAACTGAAAACGAGAGAGATGATTTAAAAGTTTTTGCTAATCATTACAGCGATGATGAGATAGAGAGAATACTTGATTATATATTATCAACTGAAGAGCGTATAAGAAGTGCTTCTAATACTAGAACTATATTTGAAATGCGTATGCTATTGCTTCTTAATACTGACAATTTGATTCGTCCTGTAGATATAATATCTTCAAATATGCAGACCATTTCTGTTAATGAAGATTATGGATTTGAAAGTGTAAGCAGCAGCAATAATTCTGCTGTTAATAATTCTTCAGCAGTAAATCAGCCTAAACCTCAATATGATGTTCCTTTGAATCCAAACGATAAGAGAAGAATATTCTATAATAAAATACTTTCATTTATAGAGTCAGAAAGCCCTACTATATATTCTTTATTATCTCAAGGAAACCCTATAGAAAGTAAAGGTGCTGTTTTAATAGTGGCATTACCTGATCATATATATGATATGACTCAAACAGATAAACGTATAAATGATTTGGTAGCAAAAGCTATACCCCATTTCACTAAAAATAAAGATGTGGCTATACAATTTCAGAAGGCAGTTGAAGGAAACATGATAGATAAATTAAAGAGCAAATTGCAGGCTACAGAGGTAGATGAAAGTTCTTTATAATTTTTTATAGAATTATAGTTTTTGTATATATCTAAATAATTATATGAACAATAGTACAATAATATACATACTACAGTTTAATATTTAAAAAATTGTATTGAATATAGTGTAATACGATAATTTTTAGTCTACATTTAGGTTATATCCTATATTTAATAAGTATTTTTCAAATATAAAGTCTAGCAATTGCGTTTTCGTAAAGAGTGCTTTTGGCAGGCTAAGGGCTATATTTTAGATTAAATTAATAAATTATCTTACATGTAATATGATTTTAGTATGATTTACTACTAATTCTATCCTTGCACTTTTTGGTTCTTTTTGCGGCGGGAAAAAGAACAATAAAAAATTTGATAAAGTTAAAAATTTTTCACTATATACCTAAACAATTACATTTTGTCAATTTTTGATTTTTGATGAATGTAATTTTATTTATTAATAGAATAAAATATTATTAAGTTTTCTTTAAAATATAAGATAAAAACTATATTATGACTAAAAATGCAGTCTTTTTGGTTCTCGCCGTAGGCGTACTTCATATGTGTCAATACCACAGGCACTCCCTGCGGTCGCAAAAGAACTGGAGTTCGGGGGGTGACCCCTGAAAATAATAGCAATATAAAAACTAATTTTTACAAACTTAAAAATTTTCAGTATATATTGTATAATAACAAGTAATCAGCCGCACGTATAGCTGGCATTTGATAAGTTGAAACGAAGGTGCCTGCGAAGCATACCTACGGTAACAGCTCGCGGTTGACAAACTTAGATTTTTTCAGTATAGTATAAAACTTATAAAATTCAAAAGGCTATTAATAAATATGAAAAAGCAACAAAATGAAGAAGCTGTTAGGCTTGTAAAAGTTATATTAGAATCCGGTTTTGCAAGCAGGAGAAACTGCGAGAAGGCTATAATGTCAGGAAGGGTAAGGGTGAATAATCAGGTTATACTCGATCCTGCTTATAGAGTTAAAGAAGACGATTCTGTTTCTATTGATAGAGAATTAATAAAAAGACAGACTAAAAGGTATATGGCATTATATAAACCTATTGGGGTTGTAAGCACTACGAAATATTTACCTGGAAGAAGAATAATAACAGAATTTTTTAAGGGCATCAAAGAAAGACTTTTTTATGCAGGAAGGCTTGACTCAGAATCAAGAGGTATAATGATAATAACAAATGACGGAGAGTTTGCTAATATCATTACTCACCCTTCATACGAAATTTTAAAAGTTTATGATGTTACTGTTAATGGCAAGATAGATTCTGAAGCTCTTTTAAATGCAAGCAAAGGTATTACAATTAAAAATGTTTCATATTCGCCTTTTAAATTTAAAATCTTATCAAAGGGCAGAATACAAAGCAAAATACGCTTGACTATAAATGAAGGAAAAAACAGAGAGATAAGAAAAATCTTTGATCATCTTGGTTACAAAGTTATAGATTTGGAGAGAATTTCCGTAGGCTGTGTAAGCAAATATGATGAAGTTTCAGGAACTTTAGAGGCTGGTCATATAAGAGATTTAACTAAAAAAGAGATAGATTTCTTTTTCAAGCAAAAAGATAAAAAATTGAAAGATATTGAAAGTATATTTGAAAATATTCCTGATGATATAGAAGATGAAAATTATGAAGATGGTATTTTAAATAGCAGTAATAATGATAAAGAAGAAAATAAAAAAGTACATGATAGATCCAAATGGGCCAAAGCTAAGCCTAAGAAAAAAAGATTAATTACAAAAAAGTCTTCTACATTTAAAGGAAAAATGCAGAAGAAAAATAGTAAGTCTGAATTTTCTGAAAATAGAAAAGATAAAAAATTAACAGGCAAAAAAAATAATAAATCAATTAATAAAAAAAGTACTAGGAAAGCAGATTTTAAATCTAATAAACGCTAGGGCGGGGATGCTTTTTCTAAGTTATATTTCAAAACAAATAAAATTTTTAATGCAGATATGGCTTTAAATATAAAAGGGCGGGGTATGTAAATTAAGTTTTAAAATTTAATTACATTTGCCCACCCTCTAAGCTTTTTAATTTATTCTGTCATTTTTGAATTATTTTTCTTTTTAGTTTTTATCAGTTATTTTTGCTGCCCACCCAAGAGTTTTTTAAATTTGTTGTTTATATACCGCACGCAGAGCTAAGCTATAAGTATATGCTGATTAATAATAACATGTTAACTATATAAAAAAATCCGACTCACCGTGCGTGAAGCAGATTAAAAATCTAATTAAATTTTGGGCGTGTATGCTTTTTCTAAATTATATTTAAAAACAAATAAAATTTTTAATTCAAAAATAGATTTTAAATCTAAATGGCGGGATTTAAAAGATTTACAATATCTTTAATTTTTTTAAATTATTTATCTCTTTAGGTATGCTTTTTAATTTATTTGAATCAATAATGAGTTCTTCTAGATTTTCTAAATTTTTTATTTTGCTATCTATCTTTTTTATTTTATTGGAGGATACATCAAGAAATTCAATATTATATAATTTGAATATACCGTCAGGAAGATAAGATATATTGCAGCTGCTTATGTCTAGTTCTTTTAGGTTTATAAGCTTTCTATATCATTATCAATTTTATCAATATAATTATTAGATATATTCAAATACTCAAGCATTTCTAAATCAAATATTTCTTTAGGAATAACTTTTATATTATTAGCAGATATATCAAGTACTTTCAATTTTTTTAAGTTTTTTATTTGTTTTGGTATTTTTTCTATGTAGTTGAAAGATAAATAAAGTTTTTCTATATTTGTAAGTTTAAAAATCTCTATAGGTATTCTATTAATATCTAAGGTACTCAAATTCAATTCTTTTGCTGAAATTATTTGTTTTTTAGTCATACTTGAAATATTATATGCCTGATTATTTTCAGCCCATTTAATTAATTTATGAAAATCATTATCCGTCATTATCTTCCTCATAACAATATATTAATATAGAATTATGACAAAAAATGACATTCATATATTTTTATATATTATCGGAGTACAGGAAATTTGTAAAATAATCAGGATAGTCTATTTCAAAGTCTAATGATTCTTTAGTTATAGGATGCATAAACTCTATTTTTTTGGCAACTAACATAAGGCCTGAATATTTATTGAAACTCTTAGAATATATTTTATCACCAGCTACAGGAAAACCTTTATATGATGAATGCACTCTTATTTGATGAGTTCTTCCTGTTTTAAGATTAATTTCTATTAGTGTATGAGAATTAAACCTTTTTAAAACTTTTATATGAGTGAGAGCTTCTTTACCGTCATCTCTAACAGTCATTTTTTTTCTATATACCTGATGCCTTCCTATCGGCAGATTTATCTCCAAATAATTATCTTTTAGTACTCCTATAACAATTGCATGATAAATCTTTTTTATAGTTCTATTTTTAAATTGTTCCTGAATGCTCGATACTATATTAGCATTTTTTCCAATGATCATCAGTCCTGAAGTATCTTTGTCTAATCTATGTATAATTCCAGCTCTCTCTTTATTTCCAACAAAATCAAAATCTTTTATTTTGTATAGAAGAGCATTAACTAAAGTACCGCTCATTTCAGAAGGAGAACAATGCACACTCATACCGGCAGGCTTATTTATTACAAGTAAATATTTATCTTCGTAAAGTATATCTAAATCAATGTTTTCAGGTATTGGATTTGCTGTATCTGGTTTATCTTTAAAAATATTATCTAAATTGATTATTATATTATCATTTAATTTAAGAGAATATGATAATTTTTTTTCTATGCCATTAACAATTATATAAGTTAAATAATTTTTTACTTGGCTTCTAGTGATATTTAATTTTTCGCTTACAAATGTATCTAATCTTTTTCCTATATCATCTTTTGTTATAATGAATGATTTTTTATTATTAGAATTTTCTGCATCAATTTCATCATCTTCTATTTCTTCTGTATCAATGCTGTTATTTTCTAATTCTATTTCTTCTTTGCTCATAATTAATTATTTTCAGTGTTGCTGTTATCAGATTCTATATTTTTCTTTTTATCAAAATCTTCTTTGAAAAAGAAAACTCCTATAGCTATAATACATATGCCTATTGTAATAGAAGCATCAGCAATATTATAATTATATGGAAATCTTATAGTTTCATTGAATCCCATACTTATAAAATCAGTAACATATCCTCTCATAATTCTATCAACCAAATTTCCCATAGCTCCTCCAAGAACCATAGTAAAACCTATCATAGATAATCTTTGTTTTTTAACATTGATAGAAAGCATTATAAAGAAAATTACAATCATAGCTATGAATACTATAACTTTCAATAATTCAGGTATTATATGCTGAATTGTTTCAGGTACATTATTTAGAAAACCAAAAGATACACCGTAATTCCTTGTATATATGAATATTAATATATCTCCTATTACTCTTTTAATAATAGTTTCCTGCAAGTATTTATCTATAAAATATTTAGATACTGTATCTACTATAAAAATTAATAATGCTATTAAAAAATATATTTTTTTTTGTTTAATTTCTTCTGCTACTTTATTTAATTTTATCATATTTTATTTCGTCTCTTAAATTAATTTTTTATTTATTATAAATGGTTTTTATATTTGAAGTTTTATGAAAAATAATAATAATTTATATTCGTAAAAATTACAAGCTGTTTTTAATATTCTAATAGTATGTAATTTGAGCTATTTTATATTTACTTTTTTTTATAATTTATGTTATAATTTTAAAAATTATAAATTTATAGGAATAAAAAATTATATGGACTTAAAAGATAAAGCCCAAAAAATAATAGATGCTAAAGTACTTGTTATAGGGGATTTGATGCTTGATAGATTCACCTACGGAGATGTTATAAGAATATCTCCTGAAGCTCCTGTACCTGTACTTCATGTAAATCATGAGGAAAATTATTTAGGCGGGGCTGGAAATGTGGCAAGAAATATATCAGCTTTACTTGGCAATAATAATAATGACAATATATTTATGATAGGTGTCATAGGAAAAGATAAATCGGCAGATATTATAATGGATAGTATGAATTATTCTAATATATCTGTTAAAGGAATTATAGTAGATGATACAAGATCAACTATAACAAAAACAAGAATAGTAGCAGGCACTCAGCAAATAGTAAGAATAGATGAAGAGAATACCAGTCCTTTTTCTTCTAATATTGTAAAAAATATAGAAAAAGCATTTATTAATAGTATTGATAATTATAATGTTGTTATAATAAGCGATTATGCAAAAGGTATAATAACAAAGCAGTTATCAAAAAAGATAATAGATATATGCAATAAAAAAAATAAGCCTGTATTAGTTGATCCTGCTATAAAGCATTTTTCATTTTATAAAAAAGCTACTCTTATGACTCCTAATTTGAAAGAGGCTGTAGAGGGGGCTGAAAGTAAATCTCCTTTTTATGAATTTGATGCAAAGGCTATAAAGATTTTAGGTGAAAATATTATAAAGAAATTAAGTTTATCAAAATTAATGATAACTTTAGGTGCTAATGGAATGGCTTTATTTGATAAAGATATAAAACATAAGGATAAAAATACTCCTTATATAATACCTACAAAGGCCAAAAGCGTATTCGATGTTTCTGGTGCTGGTGATACTGTTATATCAGTTCTTGCTATGTGTTTATCTGTTGGTTTATCATTTAAAGAATCTTCTGAAATTGCTAATGCTGCTGCAGGTGTTGTAGTTGGTAAGAGGGGAACTTCTACTTTAAGTTTGAAAGAATTAATTGATGCATTATAATCATTATAGAGTATTTAATTGTTAAGATTTTGAAGAGTATTATGAAGAAAAAAATATTTATATTATTATTTATACTGTTATTTTTAATTTCATGTTTGCCTAAGCCTTTAATAGTACCAGCTAAGGTCGTTACAGAGCTTTCTTTAGGTGAAGATATAGGCATTTACAGCAATGAATTTGTGGATTTAGACAGTCCTAAAATATATAAAGTTGATAATGAGTATTATTTCGGAGAATTTTATAGAGTAAAGAATGATACCGTTTATGCATTAGATTTATATAATTCTAGAATGGTAATAGCTTCAGGAAGTAATGTAAGATATTTTCCATTAGAATATAAAAATCTTGAAACTTCAAAGATATCTCTTATAGATTCAAATGCTAATATATATATAACCGGATATAATTTAAGATACATAGGCGATGTTGTAGTTAGTAATGTAATGATGTCTTTACCTTCTGAAAGTCCTTCTACTGAAGGGGATGATGCTCCTCAGATAGAAACGTATACGGTTAAAGTTACAAATACTAATTATACTAAAGTAGGTTTGGTGTCTTTGAATAAAATATCTCCAGAAGGAAATACACTTTATAGTATAGACACTATTATAGATAATGAGTATGAGTCATTAGTAAAATTATTGACATTGACTAATCATAAATTTGCTATACTGAAAAGAGATAAAGACAGAATACCTTTGCTTGATATATATGATATGAACAGCGGTAAAATGGAAAACAGATACTCTCTTAAAGAAGTTGAATATATGGATGCTGCTAAAATGTCATACAGAGAAATAGTAGATTGTGTTTATGTACCTGAAAAAGAAGTGCTGGCTATACTTACTATGAATATAGTTGAAGGAAAGCATCAGGAAGATATTATATATACTTCAAAACTAGATGATTTTAAATTAAAAGAATCTTATAAAATACCATGCCGTGATAATTCTTTGGCTGTTGGCATATCTAGTACAGGCAGAGTTACATATACAGGTATGGACAATGGAATGTATTTCTTTATAAAAACTAATCCTTTCCTATCCCAAAATCATTCTAAAGAATATTTAGGTACAGACGGATTTACTAAATTAAGAGGAATACATATGTTTGATGATTCTGTTTATGGGTTTATGGTAGAAAATGGAGTTATTAAATTCCATAATTATTAAATAGTTTTTTGAAATGCTATTCTTTTTCCGCCATTCATTTTCAAAATTATTGTTCCGCATTGTTTGAAACCTTCTTTTTTAAGAAAGTTAAGCATAGGTATATTATCTTTATAAGTATCTATTTTAATATTGCTGCATATACCTAAACAATAATTAAGGCAAAATGAAGCAACACCTTTTCTTCCGCCAAGTACGGCTATTCTATGTATGGTGCCGTATTCTTTATCATTAAGCCAATTACCGTCATATATTTTATCATAATTTTCATCTTCTCCTATAGCAAAAGAAAAAGTACCAACTATATCATTATTATCATCTAAGCATACATAACTGCTGTTATTTTTTATATCCAATTCAACATCACTCTTTCCAGGATATCCATCAACCCATTGATTAGGATTATTATTTTCTGCCATAAACTTTCTTGCATAATCAAATATTTCCAAAATTTTATCAATATCATTAACTGTAGTCTTTCTTATCTGCATTTATTAAATACTCCGATTATTTATTATTTTCTTTCAAATATTCAAAAATGGTTTCTATATCTTTTTTATTAAGGTTAATTTTTGAAAATAAATCTGCTCTATTTTCAAAAGTTTTTATAATGCTTCTTTTTCTTCTATACTCATTAATATTTTTATGATTTCCAGAAAGAAGTATTTCAGGTACTTTCATATTATCTATTTCATGCGGTCTTGTATACTGTTCATATTCCAAAAGTCCGTTACTGTTCTCTTCAAATGTATCGCTTATTACAGACTCTTCATTATTCATAACTCCCTTATATCTTGCAATGGCATCTAACAATAGAAGAGCAGGTATCTCTCCGCCGCTTAATACATAATCGCCTATACTCAAAGCTTCATCTGCATATTTCTCTTCAACTCTGTAATCTATTCCCTCATAATGTCCAAGTATCATTGTTATATGTTCTTTATCTGCAAGCTCTTTTATTTTTTGCTGAGTGAGAGTTTTTCCTGAAGGAGAGAAAATAATTGTATATCCTTTTTTATGACTGTCAAAATATTTTTTAAAAATATTATAAGTCATAATCATTCCGGGTCCTCCTCCGTAAGGATAATCATCACATTTTTTATAATTGCCTTCTCCGTATACTCTCATATCTTCAATATTTAAATCTATTTTTTTTTCATTGAGAGCCATTGATATAACACCGAAAGAAGTTGTGCTTTCATAAAATTTTGGAAAAAGTGTAAGAATGTCTATTATCATTTTAGAATTATACTTTATAAAAACTATATATCAAGTGCTTTAAATATAATAAAATTTTGGAAGCAGTTATAATAACATTAAAAACAAAAAAGTAAATTAGTATATACTGAAACGATTTCATTTTGCCGACTACTACACATTATATAATTATTATCAACTTTTTTGCCGCACAAAAAAGTTGCTGCCACAGGCACGCTTCGCGAAAACGCAATTACTAAAACTTATATTAAAAATATATGTATTAAATGTAGGGTATAACCTAGATTTAGATTAAAAATGCAGTTTTTTTGGTTCTCGCCGCAGGCGGGCTTCGCCTTATACCAATAAAAGAACTGGGGTCTGGGGCAAAGCCCCAGATATAAAAACAAAAATAAATTTTTTAAATTTTAAATATTTGCTTGGCTTTGCCCCCGCGGGAGCGTACCCGTAGGGTAACCCCACTTCTTTTGCGACCTAAGGAAGTGCCTGTGGTATTGACACAGGCGAATCCCGCCTACGGCGAGAACAAATATCCTCGACAAGCTCGGATACGCTTTCGCGAAAGGCTGCATTTTTATATATTTATATAGGTAAGTCATAAATAGATAAGAAAATACTTTCAAAATATTTAATTAATAAATAATCTCAAGCCACTTTTCAAATTTTCTAAAAGCTTGAATAGTCTGCTGATGATATTTTATAAGTATTTGCCTAAGAAGAAGTAAAAATTAATGAGTATAATTGCATAATCATCAAAAAACTATATAATAAAAAAATCTTATAAATAGGATTTTATATGTCTAAATATGATTTTAACATTATTATAGAGCAAGATGAAGACGGAATGTATATAGCAACAGTGCCTGCATTAAAAAGCTGCTATACTCAGGCAAAATCAATAGATGAGCTATACATAAGAATAAAAGAAGTTATAGAGCTTTGTCTTGAAGTTGAAGAAGAACATAACTATTTGAAAGATAATTATAAATATAATAAACTTATAAAGGCTGACAAGGTAGAAGTTAGCATATGAGCAAATTGTCTATATGTGATTCAAAAACTATGATAAAAATTCTTATGCTATTAGGTTTCAAAGAATTAAGGCAAAAAGGAAGTCATAAATTTTTTATTAATGATATTGGTCTTACTACTGTTATACCTGTTCATAATGAAGATTTAACAAGAGGTTTAATCAGAAAAATTTTCAAAGACATAAATATCACTATAGATGAATACGAAAAATTAAAAAAATCAATTTGATTTATCAAGCCCCTTTAGCAAATTTCCTAAAAGCCTGAACAGTCTGCACCGAGCCGTACCAAAATAAAATCTTGCCTAAAAAATAAACTAAAACTCCGAATATTTTTAAAAATAAATTCAGTTTAGAAGCAGCATATTTTATTATAAGGCTGTAGTCAGTAGGTATGAAATATTTTATTAATTCTGGAAATAGATTTCTATAGTATAGGCGTATTATATTAGAATCAGTCAAATCAGGAATATAAAAAACAATAAAACAAATAATAGTTATTGATATAGTCATAAATAAGGCCTTAACCCAATTCTGCCCATTGTTGCTGTATAAAGAACTTAAATATATTGAGGCTATATCTCCAACAATTTTATATAATTCTTTTATTTTTTTACTAAACGAATATTCTTTATTTTGTATAATGTCTTTTGCTGATTTCATTAAATCATATTTATGACATTCAATTTCTTTAGCCTTATATTGTAAAGCGTCAATAGCATTATTTGCGGCATAGGCTTGCTGTTTAAGAAATAAAGCACTTTCACGGTTAGCGAATTTATGCACTTTGAAATTAACAGGATTGATTAAGCCTCCATTAATAATAGAACCTTTAAAATCTACTTCTTCTGCTTCAATATTTCTTAATTCTATTTCTCCATTTATTATAGTGTTTTTTATATTTATATTATTTATATTTTTATTTGATAAATCTATATACAGTTTTGAGTTTAAATCTTTAAATTTTATATCATTAAAATATAATTTAGTAAGTAAATACTTTATATTTTTTAAATATATATTATTAAAAGTCAATTCTGAAAAACTAATTTCTTTATAAAAAGTAGTAAATTCAAAAGTTGCATAATTAAAGCTCAATTCTGAAAAATTAATTTTTTCATAAAAAATAGATGATTTAAAATTAACTAATTTTTCGAAAGTAGTTCCCAAAAAATATATATTATGATTAAATTTACATAGATAAAAATCCACATCCTGTTTAAATATACATATAGAAAAAAACGCATCGTGATTAAACAATAAGTTTGTGCAGTTTATTTTTATTTCTATGATATTATTATATTGATTAAGCAATTCATAAAATATACTAGAAATATTAAACTCAAAATTAATTATGATACTTTCTAAAGAATTATTATTAGATAATTCTTTTTTACCTATATTAAGTACTAATATATTTTGTATTTTTTCTATGTTTATTAAATTATCTTTTATTTTATTGAATTGTTCTTCTGATGTTTTATTAATTTCTTCTATTTGTTGGAATAAATCCCATTTAAGCCAATCAATTAATTCTTTTTCTGTATTATATTTAGTAGGCTGTTTTTTAAATTTTTTTAAATTATTAACATTTAAATTAGTCATAAAAAACTCTTAAAAATTATAATTCAATTATAAACCAAATATATAAATCATCAACAATATATAAGATGATATTCAGTAATTGCAGTTCTTTTGCTTCTTTTATACCAATAAAAGAAGTTGGGGTGTGGGGGCAAAGCCACCGCAACTAAAATCACTCCTTAAAAAACAAGTTAATGCACTTTAAGCCATAAAATATTTTAAATTATTTGGTATGCAAATGTTAAAACTTATAATTAATAAAGAAAACAAATAGATTGACTTTTAATTAAAATTAATTTAAGATATTTAAATCTTAATAAAAAGGGGATATAGCTCAGTTTGGGAGAGCATCACAATGGCATTGTGAGGGTCGTGGGTTCGAGCCCCATTATCTCCAATTTTTTCATTGTTTAGTTATCAAAATCTTAAATTATTAAATCTGCTTTTTATTTGTAATATAAAATTTAATAGTAGTTAAAATAAAAAAGTACAAACATAATATTTATGCCTGTACTTTTATTTTATAGGTTTTTAAAATTAACCTCTTCCTTTTTTAGTGATATTGCCTTCAAAATCTACAACTATTTTTCTTCTGCTTTTGAACTCTATACTATAATCTTTTCTATTTTTCTTTATACTTATAATTTTTTCATCAGGAAATTCTTTTTTAATAGCATTTTTAATATTATCTTCTATATAGTCTATAGAAATTTCTTCTCCGCCTCCGCTTATACTTTTCCATTCACCATTATAATTGACATATATTTTAAGGCCGCCTTTGAATATTAAAGTGTAAGAACCTCCCATTTCAGTTGCTCTGTATAAATAATAATCGGCAAAATATTTGTCGGCAAATGCTATAGCAGCATCAGGTACTTCACTTAAAGCTACAGAACCGCAGTAAGCATATACTGATAGTACAGATAAGGTTAATATTGTATATATTATTTTTCTCATCATAACCCTCCTTAAATTATTAGAGTAAATTATATATTATAAATAAAATACTACAAGTTATTAAAATTTAACATTTCCAGCAATATAGTATCTTCCGTCTGTAGAACCTTGGAAACCTACATTAAATTCGCTAGGACCTGCTTTGAATTTACCAAATATAGCATATTCTAAATATATTTTAGCATCTTTATCTTTTATATGAACCATTTCTCTTAAAGCAATGTTTAACATATGCCATTCAAATCCCTGTTCCAAGCGTACATAATGAGCATCATTCTCTCTCCAAGTATATTCAGCAATAGCATTAAGCCACATAGTTTCATTCATAAGAGGGAATCTAAATGTTGCAGATGCCTGAACCAACGATTCAAATAAACTTATATGATAACTCTGAGGCTCCATTCTGTTTTCATGTTCATATAAGAATCTAAATTCAATATTAGGTATATTAAATCTTAATAAAAAAGCCTTAGGTATGCTATGTCTGAAATCTCCCTGAGAATATGCTATCTCATAATGATTTCCGATGAATCCCACTCTTATTCCAGGTCCATTTAATACTTGAGGTATATAATAATCTGGTGTATCAATATTTGCAGGATTTAATGTGGTATCATAATAATGAGGCATAAGCATAAAAGTAGTAGTGTTAATATCGAATGTTGCTCTGCCTCTAGCAGAAATTAATATTCTATCAACAAATATAGCCTGCACACCTCCGTCATAAAGTCCTGCATTTCCTTTTATGTATCCATAATTAATATCTGGATTATGAGTGTCAAAATATCCGTATGCAGTTATAAATCCTGTAAATTGTATATAGTTATTATGGAAAGTTTGACCAATAGTTGCAAAAGTATCCCTTAAATTAAAAGTGTTAGTATGAGCGGCATAAGAAAAAGTAGTAGTGAGATGAAACTCTATAGGATATTTTTGAAAGAAATTTAAATTTGTATCATTAGGATTTGGAAGTCTTCTTTTATAATCATCTCTGAAATAATCTGGTTTTATATATTGAGGAAGTTCATTATTTCCTTCTCTTCCTATAAACATATCAAATGCATTTGGAAGCGGCGGCATTATTGCATTTGTATATTTTTCTTGGCATTTAACAAACAAGATAATAATAAGAATGCGATAAAGGTTATCACAATTTTTATATAGTTATTCATAGATAATCCTAAAATAAAATTATCAGCTATGATAATTTAAATTGTACAAAAAGTAAAGATTTTTTTGTAAATAAAATTTCATAGCTGATAAGATATTAATCCATTTTGAAGAAAGTCATTATGCTTTTTAAGTTTTCTGATTGTTCTAATAATTCTCTAGCGTAGTTTGTAGTTTCATCAACTAAAGCAGCATTTTGCTGAGTTATACCGTCTATTTTAGATACAGCTATATTTACCTGATCCACACCTGTTTGCTGTTCTACTGCTGTTGTGCTTATCTCCTGCATTATCTTTGCTGTACCATCTATTTTAGATTGTATATCATTAAATATAGATTGTGATTCTCTGGCAGTTTCAGCAGATTTATTAATTTTTTCATAAATATTTTCTATAAGTAATGTTATGTCTTTAGCTGATGATTGAGAGTTTTGCGCTAAGTTTCTAACCTCAGAAGCTACAACAGCAAAACCTCTTCCCTGATCT